>JALUWE010000278.1 GCA_027019845.1 Anaerolineales bacterium
CCGCTATTTGAGCCGGCTGGAGGCGCAGTTGTTGCGGGCAGAGGCGTTGGAGACGCTGCGGCTTGAATTCGAGGAGATAGCAAAGGAAATCCCCCCCGACCACCCTGATCGGGAAGCGGTCGTGCCGCGTTTGCTGTACGCCCGCGGCATGAGTTACGAGCTGGCGGGGGAGGAACAAGGCGCGGCGCGGCTCTACCGGGAATTGATCGAGCAGTATCCCGATTCCCCCTGGGCCGTGCTGGCGCGTGGGCGGGTGCGCGATGACAGCTAACTGACCAGCCTCCAGACCTGTGCTACCAGGAAGGTGAGCGCGAAGCCCAGCGCCAGCGGCAGCAGCGCGGCCACCGCGGTCCATTTGCGGCTGCCGGTCTCTTTGTAAATGGTGAAGATGGTGGTGGAACAGGGGTTGTGTACCAGGCTGAAGAGCATCAGGTTGACCGCGGTCAGCAATGTCCAGCCCCCGGCACGGAACAAGGCCATCATCTGATCCCCCTCCAACTCGAACAGCACCCCGGCCCCTGCGCCGCTCTGGCCTGTCACCAACACGGTGAGCATCAACACGGTGGGGATGACGATCTCGTTGGCCGGGATGGCGAACACGTAAGCCAGCAGGATCACGCCGTTCAGCCCGACCAGCATCCCCAGCGGGTCGAGCAGCCGGATGAGATGCCCGGCGATGCTGTCGCCCGCGATTTGAATGTTGGCCGAAAGCCAGATCGCCGCGCCCGCGGGTGCGGAAAACACTACCGCGCGCCAGAGAATGTGAATCGTGCGGTCGATCACCGAGGTGTACAGCGTCTGCAAGATGCGCGGCGGGCGGTAGGGCGGTAGCTCCAGGCTGAAGGTGGACACCTCGCCGCGCAAAATGGAGCGCGAAAGCCCCCAGGAGACCGCGAAAGAGAACAACACCCCCAACAGGGCGACCCCGACCACCGCGGCCGCGGAGACCAACCCGGCCAGGTGTGCGGGCAGCATCCCGCCGATGAACAGGCTGGCGATCAAAATTTGGGTCGGCCAGCGCCCGTTGCACAGCGAAAAGTTGTTGGTGATGATGGCGATCAGCCGTTCGCGCGGGCTGTCGATGATGCGGGTGGCGACCACGCCGGCCGCGTTGCACCCGAAGCCCATCATCATGCTCAGGGCTTGTTTGCCGTGCGCACCGGCTTTTTTGAAGATGTTGTCCAGGTTGAAGGCCATGCGTGGCAGGTAGCCAAAGTCTTCCAACAGGGTGAAGAGCGGGAAGAAGATGGCCATGGGCGGCAGCATGACGCTGACCACCCAGGCGGTTGCCAGATACATGCCGTCGATCAGCAGGCCGTCCAGCCACCAGGGCGCCCCCAGCGTGGCGGCCAACCCCTTCAGCCAGGGGTGCAGGTTGTCGATCAGCAGCACCGCCAGCAGCTCGGAGGGGTAGTTTGCGCCCGAAATGGTGATCCAGAAAACCACGGTGAAGAGCAGGATCATGATGGGGAAGCCCCATAGACGGCTGGTGACCAGCCGGTCGATGGTGCGGTCCAGGTCGAATTTGCGGTCCTCACCGGGGTGGGTGACAACCCGGTCCGCGATGCGGGCCGCTTCGGTGTAGATGGCTTCTATCAGCCGCTCGTGGAAGTTTTGGCCTACTTCCCAGCGCAGCTTTTGGGCGGTTTGCAAGATGTCTTCGGCGGTAACGGGTGTGGTGTGTGTCATGGTAGGGACGTTCGAGTGGGTGCGTATGGGGGGTGGGTAATTGGGTAATTGGGTAATTGGGTAATTGGGTATTGGGTAATTATGCTTTTACGTCTCTTGCTTTACTCACCTGTCTGTGTGGCTGCGTGAAGGCGCAGGCTGCCCAGTTCGCCGGAGCGGATGGCCTGTTCGATGCGCTGGTCGCCGTCCAGCAGGCGCAGGGCGACCCAGCGGGCGTTGGGCAGGCCGGGAAAGGCGGCTTCGATTTGCGCTACCAGGGTGCGCAGGGCGCGTTTGAGTTCGGGGGGTTCGGATTTCAAGCGGCGGGGTTTGGGAACGGTCTGGCCGGTGGCGACTTCGGCGATGGCCTGGGTGAGCAGATCGAGGCCTTTGCCGTAACGGGCTGCGGTGGGCACGACCGGCACGCCGAGGTCGCGCGCCAGCCGCCGTTCGTTCACTTCCAGGCCGCGGCGCCGGGCTTCGTCCATCAGGTTGAGGCAGACGACCACCCGGTCGGTGATTTCCATGACCTGCAAGACCAGGTTGAGGTTGCGTTCCAGCCGTGTGGCGTCCACCACTACCACGGTCACATCGGGCTGGCCGAAGAGGAGGAAGTCGCGGGCGATCTCCTCGTCCAGGCTGGTGGCCAGCAGGGAGTAGGTGCCGGGTAGATCGACCAGTTTGTAGGTGTGGCCGCCGTATTCGAAGCCGCCTTCGGCGCGGGTGACGGTTTTGCCGGGCCAGTTGCCGGTGTG
>JALUWE010000279.1 GCA_027019845.1 Anaerolineales bacterium
TAGGGGGCGTGGTGGGTGTGGGGGTGGGGGTCTGGGTTGGAGGAGGGGTGAGGGTGGGGGTCGGGGTAGGGGGGATGGGTGTGCTGGTGAGGGAGGGGGTAATCGATGGAGTTGGAGTGCTGGTAGGGGGTGGGGTCAACCGGCCGGCCAGGGTGGCAATCGGCCCCTCCCCTTGTTGTTGGTATCGAGGCCAGAAGGCTGCACCGGCCAACACCACTCCGCAGCCCAACAGGCCGGCGAGGAAGAGGACGGTCAGCATGATGGGCAACCGGCGGGGCGGCCGCGCGGTGATGGAAGCATTGCAATAGGGGCAAAAACGGGCCTGGGGAGGATGAGGCTGCCCGCAGTCCGGACAGGTTGGCTGCTCAGGCGCGGGCTGGTCAACCTGAGGCGGCTGGATCGGCTTGCCAGTGGTGGGACAAAACTGCGCGCTGGCCGGATGGGGCTGCCGGCAGTGGGGACAGGTGATGGGTTCGTCCATAAAGTTTTCGTTTACCGTGCTTCATAGGCCAGAAAGATTTCATTCTCCGCTACCTGAAAGGCACGCAGAGAGAGGTTAGCGGGGCGGAGTATTTGGGTGTTGACGAAATTGTCGATGAAGGTGCGCAGTTCGTCCTCGGTGAACAGCAAATAGAAAGGCCAATTCATGTCCAGCGATTTGGTGATTAGCTCGCCTTCTTTGTTGACGCGCATGTCGATCGCGAGGCGAAAATCGAGATTAGTGGCTATCAGGGTGATGACGATCTCGTCCTGGCGCAAGTCAACCTTGCCGTTTTGTATGCCGGGAATTTTGTCCCATACATCGTCTAGCGCGTCGTTAACGCTAAGTTCTGAAATCACCGCGTTGCGCAACGCGCCCTCATAACGTTGGAGGCTCAACGCGCTACGAGCTTCCATTTCGATCTGGTCGAGAAGCTCGCGCTGGATCACTGGGCGTAGCCAGTAGTAGTAGAGGACCATCAGGGCGGCCGCCAGCAACACCCCCAGAGAAAAACAACCAATCGAGATGCGCAGCCATTTTTTGAGACGTGCAGCGAGGGGCGCAGACGATGTGCCGGAGGGAGGAGGTGTGTCGGACAAGGCGGCTCCGCAGCGATAGCAAAACTGGGCTGCCTCACTGTTTCTCGAGCCACATTCGGGGCAGAGTATGTCCATGCGGGATTTTCTCTAACTTTACTTTCCGTGGTCTCAACCGGGTTAGCGTCTTGTCAAGTGGTGTAAAATCATTTCATGTGGTTGTTCTCATGTGGTGCTGTAGATGTTGTGGTCGTGACCAGAAACAATCACGGAAACTACGAAGTCCTGGCCACTAATGACTTGGACATCGATTTGACCACTATTGTGCTTTGTAAACGCAGCCGCTGGTCGAAAGAAAAGTAGCTCTTTCTCATCTAATAACTGCGTAAGTCCTATCAGATCGGCAAGTAAAGCGCTAGATACTTCTCAACGAATATCAAGCTGAATCTCGTAAAAGTTTGTCGCTGCGTTCCCGGTATTTCCGAATACGAACAGATAATAACGTCCGCTTTCTGGCAAGGTAAAAGTGAATTGAGAATCTAGACCTGCGCCGCTATCATCATCGGAGATCAACTCATTCAAGAGCTGATCGAATAGAACAACCCGTGGGTCTAAGCTGGATCCCAGCGAATCAGCGAATACATTTACCGTGACCACATCACCTGCCTGCCCCTCAAAATAATAGATGTCGCTGAACACAACGCTGTCATACGTTTCCAGATAAACATCCGAGTTGTTGGTCAGAGCGCCACGCTTGCGTTCTCCGGGTTGGATCAGCTGGGCATTGTCCAACGCGGGGTCACCGAGCCCGGCGCGCATGGCAAGGGTATACGTGGGCCGGTCCTCGCTACCAAAGCCAGTAAGTTTGAGGAAATACAAGCCGGTTTTTGGAATGACCACGGTCAACCGGGGATCGTCACCAGCAGGCCCATCCATGTTAGTATCGATTTTGCGGCCATCGCGATCATAGAGCGTCAAGCCAAAATCATATCTTTGTGCCAGAGGGCTTGTCACCACGAAAGTTACCACATCCCCTTCACTGGCACGAAAGCGAAAGCAGACTTGTTCGCCGTTGGCAAGGTCGTCTTCGATGATCGTTCCCACTTGCAATCCTATGGCGCCCGGACAATAGCTTGTACCTCTGAATCCATTTTGCCAGAAAGCTATGTAGAATGGCTCCATATCATCCCACCGTATATCGGCCAGGAAAGCATCTCGATAAAGGGTTTGATAACGTTCTTCGCCGTTGGTGGGTACTAAGTTGACATCAACATCGTCTGGGGTGTTGCCGGTCACCGCGGTATAGAGGATCGATTTGCCGTCCGAAGTGAAAACAGCGTTGGGAAAACCCTCGTTGTCGTCGTCCAATTCGATGGGATCAGCGCCCTTCTCGAGCT
>JALUWE010000280.1 GCA_027019845.1 Anaerolineales bacterium
CGGATGGTGGCGCGGATCCAGCCGGTCATGCCCATAAAAATCTGGCGGCCCAGGGTCAGGCTGTCGCCGAGGACGTTGGTGGGCAGGAAGGCGAGCGGGCGGTGGTCGAGGCCGAGTTGGGCGCGGGTTTGCTGTGCGCCTTTGCTTTCGGCGGTTTGCCATTGGCGTGCGAACGTCTGCCAGGTGCGTGCGCCCTGCCGGGCGGCGAACATCTTGCGGATGCGGGCGGTTTCTTCGGCAGTGAGGGGGATGCCCCCGCGGGCCTGCCAGAGGGCGGTGGTGTCCTGGCGCATGACGTCGTCGTTTTGTGCCAGCCACATGCGGTAGTTTTGTTCGCCGAATTCGAAGGTAGTGACCGGGATGCGGAGGTGTTTTGCCACTTCGTACAGCACGCCGAATTCCAGGATGCTGCCGTTGGGGACGATGACCACGTGGGGGCGGGCGCGCGCCAGGTAGGAGAGGGCGGCGCGGGCCATGGCGGTGTCGCGTGCGAGGCGCAGGTTGTACAGCTCGCTGCCGGTTTCGACTTCTTCGGTGAGCAGGGAGTATTGGGTGTCGCGGAAGGCGCGGGAGTGGAGATTTTCGCTGAGTGCGGAGGGAAGTGCGTGGTGCGTGGTGCGTGGTGCGTAGAGGGGGGCGATTTTGAGGAGGGATTCAGCGGGTTTGAGGGTTTCGCGGATGTAAAGGTTCTGGCGGCGCAGGTCGAAGCGGTTTTCGGGTTTGCGCCAATGGGCGTAGGGCATGTAGGCGAGGGTGAGGTCGTGCCCCATGCCGGCCAGGGCGAGGGCGAGCAGCGCGGTGTGTTCGATCCAGTAGTGGATCATACCGAAGAGGAGGACGCGTTGGGGGGCGCGGGGGCGCAGGCCGGGATGCGGCGACCCGGCGCGGGCGCGTTCCGCGGCCCTCACCCAGCCGGGGAGCGCGTCCCGCAGCCGCGATAGGTTCATCCCGACCGTGGTGGGGCTGTCTTTCTGGCGCAGCCACCAGTACAGTTCGGCGGTGTAGGGGAAGTTGCCGAGGAGGGCCTTCAAATTGGCGGGTTTCATCAACAAATCAGTAGTATACTTTGGTTGGATGTGCGTAATTCGAGGTTGTAGGAGCCTGTTATGAATAATCTGGCGACATTTACTTCACCCGATACGTTGAAGCTGCCGGAGGAGATCGCGGCCCGCTTCAAACCGGACGACGAGTTTTACGTCTGGCTGGAGGGCGATACTGTGGTGCTCAAGCCGGTCAGACGAGTTTCGCTGAAGGAGATCGTGGCGCGGGCGGAAGAAACCCCGGACGAGCAGCCGCCAACGATGGATGAAGTTGGCAAAATCGTTCATGAAGTGCGCCGCGCGTATCGCGTTCCAGGGGAATGAGTGTTGCGGGTTGTGCTCGATACCAGCGTGTGGGTTTCGGGTCTGCTGTGGGGCGGGTTGCCAGGCGCGGTTCTGGCGTTGATCGACGAAGGCAAACTGACGGTCTACGCAACCGCACAGATGTTGAACGAATTGGCGCGGGTGCTGGGGTATCGAAAATTTCACCAGCGTCTTCAATCGTTGGGGTTGACCCCGGCGCAGATTCTGGATGCGGTGCAAAACAGCGTACATTTGCTCGAAGTGCCGTCGAGCGGTGAGCCGCTCGTGCCAGAGGACCCAAGCGATGATGTGTTTTTGCGTCTCGCGGCAGACGCGGGGGCGGATTATTTGATCAGCGGCGACGAGCATTTGTTGTCCTTGAAAGCACATGGGGGAGTGCCTATCGTGACGGTGCACCAGTTTTTGGAAGCCCATTTTCCCGATCACCTTTTTTGAAGGTTCTCAATCTGCCAATCCAACCTGGGGCGCACCATGCCCAGGCGTTTTTCGGGCCAGTGCATGCCCGGCGCGGCGGTCGGGTCCACGTTGAAGGCCAGGGCGCGCTCGTCTTGAAAATAGCGTTTCACCCGGAAGCTGCTGGCGTTCACGCCGATGGCGTAGCGGCCTTCGTTGAGGAAATCCGCGGGGATGGTGCAGCGGCTGCGGTATCGGCCTGGCGGGCGTTCGCCGAAGCGGCGGTACAGCCCGGGATCGTCGGTGTCGAAGGAGGTGAAGATCAGTTCGCCGCGCATACTCATCAGGTAGATGCCGACCCGCAGGCCGGTGATCGGGCGCGCCAGGCTGTATTCGATCTCGATGGTCAACGGCTCGATGGAGCGCACGGTGTCGACCACTTTGCCGGAGGGGTTGCGGATTCGCAGGGCCAGCGGGCAGAACGGGTCCGCCTCCGGCGGGATTTCCTCGGCCTGCCAGATGCGCTCCCCGCTCTGCGAGAAGCCCGATGACAGGTAGTGATCGACCACTTCGGGGGTGGGGCCGCGCATGATCAGTTGGCCTTTTTCGAGCAGGATGGCTTCCTGGGTGAGCTGCAAAATCGCGCTCATGTTGTG
>JALUWE010000281.1 GCA_027019845.1 Anaerolineales bacterium
CGGAGCGCAGCGACCGAAGAATCCGGAGCGCAGCGACCGAAGAATCCGGAGCGCAGCGACCGAAGAATCCGGAGCGCAGCGACCGTCGGGGCGACCGGCAATAATCACGCGCTAAATAACCGTCCCCCGTGCCCGGTCGTCCGTCTCCATCTCCCCCATCAGCGCGGAGATTCTTCGCTGTCGCTCACCGAGATTCTTCGCTATCGCTCAGAATGACATGAGCAACAACCGACATGAACTGCGGAGTTCCCGTCACTCACTTTACAACCACTCCCTGCTCGGCACTCTGTTTCGCCTTACCGGCTGAGCAGTTACCAAAAAACCACGAAAATTCAGTAGAGCGAATGAAAATGGGAGTATTTTATGATCCAGGTCGAAGGACTAACCAAAGATTACGGCGCGCGTTTGGCAATCGATAACATCTCGTTTCATGCCGAAAAGGGCGAGATTCTCGGCTTCTTAGGCCCAAACGGTGCGGGCAAAACCACCACCATGCGGATACTTTGTGGCTATATGCCCCCCACGGCTGGTAAGGCCTCGGTGGCGGGCTTCGATGTAGTCGAACAATCGCTTGAAGTGCGCAAGCGGGTCGGCTACATGCCCGAGACCGTGCCGCTTTACGAAAACATGACGGTCTTCGATTACCTGAAATTTATGGCCGATCTTCGTAGGGTCTCCAACGCCGAGGATAGAGTGGAAGACGTACTCGAGCTGGTCCACATGGAAGACCGCATCGAATCGTACATCTCAAGCCTGTCCAAGGGGATGCGCCAACGGATCGGGCTGGCACAGGCTTTGTTGCACGAACCCGATGTATTGATCCTGGACGAGCCGACCATCGGCCTGGACCCGGCGCAGATCATCGAGGTGCGCAACCTGATTCGTGAATTAGGCCAGGAGCGCACGGTCTTGCTCTCCACACACATTCTGTCGGAGGCCCAGCAGCTTTGCAACCGGGTGATCATCATCAATAAAGGGCACATCGTAGCAGAAGATACACCACAACGATTGCAGGAGCATTTGGTCGGGGTGCAGCGCGTTTCTCTCAAAGTGGCCGGAGATACCGATGGCCTCCTCCCGATCATCGAGAGCGTGCCGGGTGTGAACAGCGTTTTGGCTACCGAGGATGGGAATTTCGAGTTTCAGACCAATCCCGGGGTAGACAGCCGGCCACAAGTCGCCCGCGCGGTTGTGGAAGCCGGTTACGATTTGCTCGAGCTGCGCCCCATTGGCATGAGTCTGGAAGAAATCTTCTTACAGCTCACTCGAGAGGACGCGACGCTATCTCTACCAGAAGATTTTGCCCAACAGCCTGAGAACGGCGAATAAACGCAATTTTGCGCTTTTACCCACAACCGGCTTTGCGCCTGTCCCTAACGGTAACATCAGCCAGGATTTTCGAGAGGCAAATTATGCGAACAGTTTGGATCATTGCCCAACGCGAATATAAGCGGTATTTTTCCACGCCCGCTGCTTATATCGTGGCGTTCATGTTCTTGCTCATCATCGGTTTCATCTTCTATGTCAACCTGCAATTTTCGCTTGCCAACCAGGTCCCGCCAGGTGTCGACTCTGTGCTTGGCCCGCTGGTCTTCTTGTTGGTCTTCACAACACCGGCCATTACCATGCACCTTTTGGCGGAAGAACAGCGTTTGGGTACCATCGAATTGCTGTTGACCGCGCCGGTAAAAGACTGGGAGCTGGTGACCGGAAAATGGCTGGGGGGGCTGTTGTTTCTGCTTACGTTGATTGCCATTACCTTCATTTACCCCCTTGTCTTGAATCAACTGGTGTCTCCGGGCATCGACCAGGGACCTCTGTTGACCGGCTATCTGGGGCTGGTACTGGTCAGCGCGGCGTTGGTGGCCGTGGGCGTGACGATTTCTTCGTTTTTCAGCAACCAGATTGCCGCATTCTTTGCCACATTTGCGATCATGATCCTGCTGTGGATCATCGGCGCTCCGGCCCAGTCCGCTCCCGCGGGGGCCGAATTGTTGTCGTACCTGGATTTTCGCAGCCATTTCAACCCCACTTTTTTGGTCGGCGTGATCGACATCCGGGACGTGGTGTATTACCTGAGCCTGACAGCTCTATCGCTCTTCATCGGATCGGTATTTGTTGAAGCGCGGAGGTGGCGATAATGAACGACTACAAACGATACGCTCCAGGGGGGTTGATCCTTGCCGGGCTGGCCGCGCTGGTCGCCTTTGGGCTATACGTTGTTCAACGTGAATGGAACCTGCAACTCCAGATCAGCCTGGCGTTGGTTGTGGTGGGAATCGCCTTGTTCATCATCCTGGATCCCGACCGTACCCGGCAGATGTTGACCGGACGCCAGGCGCGCTATGGCAGCAACGCCTTCGTTTTGGCGCTGGCCTTTTTTGGCATCGTCATCGTCATCAATTTCCTGAT
>JALUWE010000282.1 GCA_027019845.1 Anaerolineales bacterium
GACGCGCCCTGGTTCTTCGTTGAAACCTACTTCTACCGCCGCATCCTGGAGGCCAGCGGCTATTTTGGCGGCGATTTGCCGGGCTACGACCCCTTCCGCTTCGAGAAAACCCGCGGGCGAGCGGCCTCCCAAAACGCGGTGCGCGCCCTGTGCAGCCGCGTCCAGTCCTGGCTGGACAGCCGCTCCCCTCAGAAAGCCCTTCCCTGCTTGCTGCACATCGATCTGTGGGGCAACCAGGCCGACCTGAGCCTGTGGCCGGTGGACGACGAAAGCGCAGCCAGCAACGCGCCGCCAGACCCCGGCGCGGAGCACCTGCTGGTCGATCACGCGCCCGCAGTGAGCCACTATCTGGCGAATCAGGAACGCGGCCGCGTGGACATCCTGCTCGACAACGCCGGGCTGGAACTGCTGGTCGATCTGCAACTGGCCGGATTCCTCCTGGCAGCCGGGCTGGCCGCGGAAGTACACCTGCACTGCAAAGCCCACCCCACCTTCGTCTCCGATGCCATCGTTCAGGACGTGCGCGAGGCCATCCAGTCGCTGGCCGCGGATGAGCACCCCGCGGCGCGCGCCTGCGGCCAGCGGCTGCAAACCGCGCTCGAAAACCGCACCCTGCACCTGCACGCGCATTTCTTCTGGAACTCGCCGCTGGCCTTTTGGGACGCGCCCGCGGACCTGCACGCCGAACTCAGCCGTGCCGCGCTGATCATCAGCAAGGGCGACGCCAACTACCGCCGTTTACTGGGCGACCGGCTGTGGCCGTTCGACACCCCGTTCGAGCAGATCATGGCCTACACGCCCGCGCCCCTGCTCGCGCTGCGTGTGTTCAAAGCCGAACTGGCCGCCGGCCTCAGCCCTGCGGTCGTCGAAAAAGTCTCCAAAAAAGACCCCCACTGGCTCACCAATGGCCGCTGGGGAGTGATCCAATGGACAGGAACATGAACACCACCTTCAACCAACTCAAAACCCTGCTCCAAGAAGTCCACGACCTGACCAAAGCCAGCGCGGTGCTGGGCTGGGACCGGCAGACGTACATGCCGCCCGGCGGTGCGGCCGCGCGCTCCCGCCAGATGAGCACCCTTTCCAAACTGGTTCACGAGCGGCTGACCAGCGACGAGATGGGCGAGTTACTCGAATCCCTGGATGAGTGGCACCGCAGCCTGGACCCGGATTCGGACGAGGCCGCGCTGATCCGCTACGCGCGCCGCGAATTCACCCGCGGCCGCGCGGTGCCCGCCGATCTGGTTCAAGAAATGACCCTGGCCACCGGGGAAGCCAACCGCGTCTGGCAGCAGGCCCGTAAAGAGGATGATTTTCGCAAATTCCTGCCGCACCTCGAAAAGATGTTCGACCTGGCCCGGCAATACGCGGCCTGCTTCCCGCACTTCGAGCACCCCTACGATGCCCTCCTCGACCGCTTCGAGCAAGGGCTGACCAAAGCCGAACTGACTCGTATTTTCGAGGCCATCAAACGCCCCCAGAGCGAGCTGTTCAAAGCCATCCTGGGCAGCGGCGTGGAGATCGACGACCGGATGCTGCGCCAGCATTTTCCCGCGGACGCGCAGATCGCGGCCAGCCTGGAAGCAGCCCAGATGCTGGGCTTCGACCTGCAGCGCGGGCGGCTCGACCTGACCACCCACCCCTTCGCCAGCGCGTTCAGCGTGAACGACGCCCGCATCACCACCCGCGTCAACGAGAACTTCCTGAACGCCTGCCTGTTCGGAACGTTACACGAAACCGGCCACGCGCTGTACGAGCTGGGCGTGGCGCCGCGCCTGGAGGGGCTGCCGCTGGCGCGGGGCACCTCCTCCGGGGTCCACGAGAGCCAGTCCCGCCTGTTCGAGAACCTGATCGGGCGCAGCCGCGCGTTTGCCCGCGCCCTGCTGCCGGTGTTACAAAAACACTTCCCCGCGCAATTGGGCGATGCCAGCGTGGAGGCGTTCTACCGCGCGATCAACAAAGTGCAGCCCTCCTTCATCCGTGTCGAAGCCGACGAGGTCTCCTACAACCTGCACATCATCGTGCGCTTCGAGATCGAGGTCGCCCTGATCGAGGGCGGTCTGGCCCCGGCAGATTTACCGGACGCCTGGCGGCAGAAGTTCGAGCAATACCTGGGCATCACCCCGCCCACGGACCGGGAGGGCGTGCTGCAAGACGTACACTGGTCGTGGGGGCTGATCGGGCACTTTCAGTCCTACGCGCTGGGCAACATCCTCGCCTGCCAGTGGTGGGAGCGGATGCGGGACGACCTCCCCGACCCGGACGCGCTGATGGCCGCCGGGAACATCACCCCCCTCCGGGAGTGGCTGATCGAGCACGTCCACCGCCACGGGCGCAAGTACCCGCCCCAGGAGCTGGTCCGCCGCGTCACCGGCGGCCCCATCGACCCCGCGCCCTACCTGCGCTACCTGCAAGCTAAATACGGCCAGATTTACGCAGTGGGATGATCCTTCCATTGAAATCTATCCTGCAAAACGCTATAATCGCGACCGTCTTACTGGTCTACTGGTCTTATTCGTCTTACTGGTCTTATTCGTCTTAGAGCATCCCTATCGCTATCCCTATCCCTATTCCCTATCCCTATCCCCCCTCCCCATCCTTCGACTTCGAGCGGTCTGCGCCCGCCTTCCGCTCAGGATGCAATTACCCAATTACCCAATTACCCAATTACCAATACCCCACCCCCCGGAGAACTCCCCATGCCCCAAGACACTTTCCACGCCCGTGACACCCTGACCACCCCCCACGGCGCATACACCATTTACCGTCTCGACGCCCTCGAAAAAGCAGGGCTGACCCGCCTGAACAAACTGCCCTTCTCGATCCGCGTGCTGCTCGAACAGGCCTTGCGCCAGATGGACGGGGAGGCGATCACCGAAAAACACGTCCGCGACCTGGCCGGGTGGACGCCCGTGGCCGAAAAACGCCCGGTCGTGCCCTTCAAACCGGCGCGCGTGCTGATGCAAGACTTCACCGGCGTGCCCGCAGTGGTCGATCTGGCCGCCATGCGCTCCGCGGTGGCCCGGCTGGGCGGCGACCCCAAAAAGGTCAACCCGGTCGTGCCTGTCGATCTGGTCATCGACCACTCGGTGCAGGTCGATTTCTTCGGCATCCCGGACGCGCTGCAACGCAACGCGGAGATCGAATTCGAGCGCAACCGCGAGCGCTACGAGTTCCTGCACTGGGGCCAAAACGCGTTCGACAACTTCCGCGTCGTGCCCCCGGCCACCGGCATCGTCCACCAGGTCAACCTGGAATACCTGGCCCAGGTGGTGATGACCCAAGAGCAAAACGGCGAAACTCTGGCCTTCCCCGACACGCTGGTGGGCACGGATTCGCACACCACCATGATCAACGCGCTGGGCGTGCTCGGCTGGGGGGTCGGCGGGATCGAGGCCGAGGCCGCGGTGGTGGGCGTCCCGCTCGACATGCTCACCCCGGACGTGATCGGCTTCCGGCTGTACGGCCAGCTGCGCGAGGGGGTGACGGCCACCGACCTGGTGCTCACCGTGGTACAAATGCTGCGAGCGCGCGGGGTGGTGGGCAAATTCGTCGAATTCTACGGCCCCGGACTGGACAGCATGTCCCTGCCCGACCGCGCCACCATCGCCAACATGGCCCCGGAATACGGCGCCACCATGGGCTTCTTCCCGGTGGACGACGAAACCCTGCGCTACCTGCGCCTGACAGGCCGCTCCCCGGAACTGGTCGCCCTGGTGGAGGCGTACTGCAAAGAACAGGGGCTGTTCCGCACCCCGGACATGCCAGACCCGCAGTTCACCGATACGCTGGAACTCGATCTGGCCACGGTCGAACCCTCGCTGGCCGGGCCAAAACTGCCCCACCACCGCATCCCGCTCAACCGGATGCGTGAGCGCTTCGAGGAGATTCTGACCACCCCGAAAAGCGAGCGCGGCTTCGAGCTGTCTCCCGACGAGCTGAACAAATCCGCCCGGCTGCCCCTCAACGGCAGCAGCGTGGAGATGAAGCACGGCTCGGTGATCATCGCGGCCATCACCAGCTGCACCAACACCTCCAACCCCTCGGTAATGCTGGGGGCCGGCCTGCTGGCGAAGAAGGCGGTGGCGCGCGGCCTGCGGGTCAAACCGTGGGTCAAGACCAGCATGGCGCCCGGCTCCAAAGTGGTCACCGAATACCTGGCGCGCGCCGGGCTGATCGAACCGCTGGCAAAGCTGGGTTTCAACGTGGTGGGCTACGGCTGCACCACCTGCATCGGCAACTCCGGGCCGCTCCCGGCAAACGTGGTGCAGGCCATCACCGGTGCGGATTTGGTGGCCGCCTCGGTGCTGTCGGGCAACCGCAACTTCGAGGGCCGCGTCCATCCCTACTCGCTGGCGAACTACCTGGCCTCGCCCCCGCTGGTGGTGGCCTTCGCGCTGGCCGGTACGGTGGACATCGACCTGGACCGCGAACCCATCGGCGAAGATAAACACGGCAACCCGGTCTACCTGCGCGAACTCTGGCCCACCCCAGACGAAATCCGCCAGGCCATCCAGTCCTTCGTGCGCCCGGAGATGTTCATCGAAAAATACAGCAACGTGTTCAACGGCAACGAACGCTGGAACGCCATCCCCGCGGACGACAGCGCGGAACTGTACAACTGGGACGAAGATTCAACCTACATCCAGGAACCGCCCTTTTTCATCGACCTGACCCCGGAAGTCAAACCCATCCAGGAAATCCGCGGCGCGCGCGTGCTGGTCAAACTCGGCGACAACATCACCACCGACCACATCTCCCCCGCCGGGGCCATCCCGGCCAACTTCCCCGCGGGGCAATACCTGATCTCCAAAGGCGTCTCCCCCCGCGATTTCAACTCTTTCGGCTCGCGCCGCGGCAACGACCGGGTGATGACGCGCGGCACGTTCGGCAACATCCGGCTGAAAAATCACCTGGTGAAGGGCAAAGAGGGCAGTTACACCATCAAGTTCCCCGAAGGCGAGGAGATGTTCATCTACGACGCGGCCATGAAGTACAAGGAGGAGGGCACGCCCCTGCTGGTGCTGGCGGGCAAACAGTACGGCAGCGGCTCCAGCCGGGACTGGGCCGCCAAAGGTACGCTGCTGCTCGGCGTGCGCGCGGTGATCGCCGAATCCTTCGAGCGCATCCACCGCTCCAACCTGGTCGGTATGGGCGTGCTGCCGCTGGAGTTCGAGCCGGGCCAGGGCGCAGACGAGTTGGGCCTGGACGGCAGCGAGATTTACGACATCATCGGCCTGGACGACAACGTGCAGCCCTTCCAAAAGCTGACCGTCCGCGCCACCAAAGACGGCGGGAAAGTGATCGAATTTCCCGTCACCGTCCGGCTGGACACCCCAATGGAGGTGCAATACTACCGCCACGGCGGCATCCTGCACAAGGCGATCCGGGATATGTTGGGGGAGGGGTAGGGATTGGGTAATTGGATAATTGGGTAATTGGGTAATTGGGTAATTGGATAATTGGGTAATTGGGTAATTGGGTAATTGCATCCTGAGCGGAGGGCGGGGAGAGTTCGTACCGAACTCCGGTCGCTCGAAGTCGAAGGATGGATATTGGATATTGGAGACTGGTCACTTCTTACCACGCTTAATCAGCTACTCGAATCGCCACTCACCAACCACAAACAAGGAGCACCTATGAACAAAAAAATCACCCTCTTCAGCATCCTGCTGGCCGCCCTGGTGTTGGCTGCCTGCGGGCAGGCTGCCCCGGGTGAGGAGGATGGCCCGGCAGAGGGCCTCACGGTGCGGCCGGTCAGCGAAATCGTGGATACCGACATCCTGGTCACCAACTTCGCCAGCAACGGCACGGCCACCCTGCCGGTAGACACCGCGGTGCCGGTGGCCTGTTCCGTGGTCTACGGCACTACGCCGGAGTTCGGCCAGTTGAGCGTGGACAGCGACATGGCCGGTGGATCGCACCAGGAGCACAACCCGCTGCTCACCGGTTTGCAACCCGATACGCTGTACTACTTCCGGCTGCAAGGAGTGGACGACAACGGCGTGCTGTACGTCTCCGAGGTGATGACCTTCCGCACCCCGCCCGCGGACCCGGAACAGGAGAGCCTGGTCAACCTGGCCTCGCCTGAGATGGGCGCGCAGATCACCGGTTACAGCAGCGCGTTCGGCGGCGCGGCGGTGGACGAGCGCTGGGGCGCGGGCAGCGCGTTCGACGGCGACCCCTCCACCGAGTGGTCCAGCGCAGGCGACGGCGACGCGGCCTGGATCGAGGTCACCCTGGCCAAACCGGCGCGCATCACCGGCATCCAGTTCCAGACCCGTTCGATGAGTGACGGCAGCGCAATCGCCCGCGCCTTCACCGTCACCACCGAGAGCGGCGAGGTGCTCGGCCCCTTCGAGTTGCCCGACGCGGGGCAGCCCTACACCTTCGAGACGGCCTTCGAGGCCCAAACCCTGCGCTTCGAACTGATCGAGACCACCGGCGGCAACACCGGCGCGGTGGACATCGCGGTGTTCGGGGAGTTCATCGAGCCGTAGACCCAGGGGAGGAGGCGCATGGCGAAGTACCCGTTCAAAAATCTGGTCTTCCAGGGCGGCGGGGTCAAGACCTTCGCCTACCACGGCGCGCTGAGGGTGCTGGAGGCGCACGGTATTCTCGCGCAAATCGAACGCGTGGCCGGCACCTCCGCAGGGGCCACGCTGGCGACCGTGTTGAGCTTCCGCCTCCCGGCTGAGGAGACCATCCGCCTGCTGCAATCGGTGGATTACGCCAAAATCCCGCTGCGCTCCCGCTTTCGCCCCCCCCAATGGGCGCGCCGCACTCCCTGGGCGCTCGAAAAACGACTGGATAAGTTGCTCGGCCGGGTGGACAGCCTCAACCGCATGGTGCGCAGATACGGCTGGTATGCTAACGACTACGTCCACAACTGGCTGTGCAAAGTGATCGCGGAGCAGTGCGCGGGCAATGGCCGTGCCACCTTCGAGGACTTTCGCTCTCTGGGATACCGCGACCTGTACATCGTGGCGGCCAACCTCTCCACCCATCAGGTGACCGTTTTCTGCGCGGACAGCACCCCCGACGTGGCGGTGGCCGACGCGGTGGTCATGTCGGGCACCTTGCCGCTGTTCTTCGAGGCCGTGCAATTCGACGGTACACGTTTTGGCAGCGGGGATTTCTATGCAGATGGGGGGCTGGTGGCAAATTATCCGATCCACATTTTCGACCAACCCCAATTCGAGGCGGACAGCCGCCACTTTCTGCACGGCATCAACTGGGAGACGCTCGGCTGCCGCCTGTACACCCCCGCGGATTGCGCCCCCCAAAACCACGCCATCACCGGCCTGCTGTCCTACGTGCAGAACATGTTCGCTACCCTGGCACACGCCCAGGCCGTGGCCTTCGAGAACAGCCTGGTAGACAAAATGCGCACCATCAACATCAGCGATTGCTGCGTGAACACCACTGATTTCCGCGTCCGCCCCAGGAAGGATGACCCCAAATACACCGCGCTGGTACAGGCCGGGGAAAACGCGGCGCGTGAATATCTGCAAAACTACAAGCTCCCCACCGACCGCTTCTACGACGTGAAAGCCAAATTCGCGGAGTTCCTTGCGCAGTGGCGGTGAAACGGCAACCAAAGAAAAACGCTGCGCCCGGAATCTCCAGAGCACTGGGAGCACTGAATCCCGCACACCGCACGTCAACCGCGTCCCGTTGGAGCACGGAAGGCACTGGGACCACCGGAGGCACTGAACCCCGCACATCGCACCCGCACACCGCACGTCAACCGCGTCCCGTTGGAGCACGGAAGGCACTGGGACCACCGGAGGCACTGAACCCCGCACATCGCACCCCGCACCCTACCTCAACACCACCTCGGTCCACGCCTCGATCCAGCGTTCGCGGTTGGCGGCGATCAGCGCGGGATCGAGCACCACCGGGTTTTCGGGCACCGCCAGGTAGTCCACGAACTCCGGCTGCAATTGGGCGTTGGGGTTGACCGGGAAGACGAACATCTGGAGCGGGATGTCTTCCTGGAAGGTGGGCGAGAGCATGAAATCCACCCAGGCTTCGGCCAGGTCGCGGTTTTCCGTCCCGGCCAGGATGCCGACGAATTCGATCTGCCGGAAGCAGGCGCCGTCCCCGACGATGGCGCCGGTGGGCGGTTCGTCGAGCGGCTCCTCCGCGAAGATGACCTCGAACGGCGGGCTGGAGCCGTAGGACACCACCAGCGGATCGCTGCCGCCCCATTGTGAGAACTCGCTGTAGTAGGCGGTCTCCCAGTCGTTGACCACATTGACCTCATTTTCGACCAGCCCGCGCCAGAAGTCCAGGTAGCCGTCCTCACCGAAGTGGCCGATGGTGGCGAACAGGAAGGCCAGACCGGGCGAGGAGGTGGCCGGGTTCTCGACGGTCAGCAGCCCTTTGTATTCGGGTTGGAGCAGGTCTTCGAGCGATTGCGGCACGGCCAGCCCCTTTTCCTCGAAATACGCCTTGTCGTAATTCAGGCACACGTCGCCAAAGTCCACGGGCAAGGCGCGGTTTTCGGGGTCCAGCTTGAAATCGCCGGGGATGTCGGCCAGCAAGGGCGAGTCGTATGGCTCGAAGATGCCTTCTTCGAGGGCGCGGCTGAGGAAGGTGTTGTCCACGCCGTAGAACACATCGGCCAGGGGCGCGCCTTTGGAGAGCACGGCCTTGTTGACCGCGCTGCCGGTGTCGCCCGAGAGCAGGAATTCGACTTCGACGTTGTACTGCTGCTCGAACTGGGCCAGCACCTCTTCGGACACCGCGAATGAGTCGTGGGTCATCACTTTCAGGGTGCGCGGCCCGGCGGGGGTGGGGCCGGCCGTTTGGGTGGGTTGCGGGGAGGGGCTGGCTGCCTGCGCGCAGGCGGCGAGGGCGAGTGGGAGAAGGAGGGGGAGTAAGAAAAGCAGTTTTTTCACGGTACACCTCCGATTTTTGATTCTCGATTCTTGATTCTCGATCTTCACCCCAAAAAAACACACACCACACCGTTTTGCAGCGCGATGGTGGCCGTGTGGGCTGCCATGCGGTTGCTGACCCCGCGCGGGGAGCCGAAGGGGAGGCTGGCGTTTTCGAGCGGCCAGGCCAGGCCGCGGTAAGTCAGGCCGCGGGCCTCGCCACGGAGGGGGAGCACGGAGACCGTCTCGCCGGGCGCGGCGCGCAGGGTCAGGCTTTCGCCGCCGCGCAGGATGAAAATTTGGGTGTTCCCGGCCACGGCGCGGAGGCGGAGCGAGGCGTATTTGTCCGCGGCCAGCAGCAACAGGTTGGCGAAGGTCATGTCCCAGCGCCCGCCGAGCAGGCCGTAGAGGGTGACGCGGGCGGCCGCGCGCGCCCGCGCCTGGTCGAGGGCCAGCTCGAGGTCGGTCTCGTCTTTGGCGGCGGGGTGGCGGATGAGGGTCGCGCCGTCCCGTTGGAGGCGGGCGACCTGCGCGGGGGTGAGCGAGTCCAGGTCGCCAATGATCACGTCGGGGGTCAGCCCCAGGCGGAGGGCGTGTTTTGCGCCCCCGTCCGCAGCGATCAGCAGGTCGTGCGGCGGGAGGCGGTTGGGGGGCGGGGTGAAGTCGCCATTGGCGAAGATGAGGGTGTGCATGGGGGGATGGGGGTGGGGATAGAGAGGGGGGATAGGGATAGGGATAGAGAGGGGGGATAGGGATAGGGATAGGGATAGGGTATTGGGTAATTGGGTAATTGGGTAATTGGGTAATTACATCCTGAGCGGAGGGCGGCGCAGCCGCTCGAAGTCGAAGGATGGGTATTGGGTGACGAATTAGACAAGTGAGACAAATGAGACCAGTCAGACCAGTCAGACAAATGAGACAAGTCCGACAACTCAAACAAAAATCCCTCCGGCGCGGGAGGGAGGGGACAGGGTGCTTCCCTACGCCGGTATTGTCCGGATCAGGTTCTACGGGTCGAGCGTTCGCTCCTCTCAGCCTGCGGGCAGGCTCCCCGAGCAGGGTATTCGGTTTTCTAAAAGTATACCACGAGAGATCACAGGTTTTGAAAAACTGTGAGGGCTGTCATTTGGCTTTGCGAAAATCGCGGATCACTTTCAGCCGCCAGGAGAACGGGCCGGCCGGGATCAGCCGCGCCACCCACCACAACAGACGGGCGTAGGCCGGCAGAACGATGAACTCGCGGTTGCGCGCCACCCCGCGCAGGATGTGTTGCGCGGCCCGATCCGCGTCCACCAGAAAGCGGTCGCGCTGCCGGGCTTTGACGGCCTCGCGACGGATACCGGCCAGTTTGGCAGTGTCCATCATGCCGGTGCGGATGAAGGCCGGGCAGACCACGCTGACGCGCACGCCAAAATCCGCGGCCTCGGCGCGCAGCGCGGTGGAGAGGCCAACCACCGCGTGTTTGCTGGCGGTGTACGGCACGCTGGAGGGGAAGGGCACCAGCCCGGCCAGGGAGGCCACGTTGACGATGTGGCCGCTGCCCTGCCGCACCATGTGCGGGTAGGCGGCCATCACGCCGTGGACCACTCCCATCAGGTTGACTTCCACCACCCGCCGCCAGTTGTCCAGGGTCTGGTCGCGCAGTTCGCCCAGGATGGTGATCCCGGCGTTGTTGAACAGCAGGTCGAGCCGGCCGTGTTGGTTCACGGCCTGGTCTACGCAGGCCTGGACGGCTTCGGCGTCGGTCACGTCCAGCCGGACGGCCCGGGCGCGGCCGCCTGCGGCCTGGATGGCGCGGGCGGTTTGTTGGGCGGCCTCTTCGTTCAGGTCTGCGGCGATGACGGTTGCGCCGCGGTGCGCCAGTTGGCGGCACAAGGCACGGCCAATGCCCGCGCCGCCGCCGGTAACGAGGGTGATTTTGTGTTGGAAGGGAGGCATGGGGGGAGGGGGTGA
>JALUWE010000283.1 GCA_027019845.1 Anaerolineales bacterium
AGGACGGCCATCGGGCCGTGCGGGGATCGAAGCCGAGCTTGATGCAGTTGTTATGGTCGCTGACGCCGGGGCGGCCGCCCAGGCGCGCAGCAATCCAGTCGCTTTGGTGGGCGATCCAGCGGGCTTTGCGGAAATGCGGGTTGTGATCTTTCAACCACAGGACTTTGGCCAGGGTCGAGAAAGCACCGTGAGCGGCGCTGTCAGGAGGGGCGATCCCGGCGATCTGCCGGGCTTGTGCAGCAGCCCGACCATCGTCGTACATCAAGGCCGGGGCCAGGGGGGCGGCCTGTTCATCGGTGAGCAGGACGGTTCCGGAAGTGCCGTCGACCGCGATGGCGGCAACCCGTGCCAGGGGGCATTGTCGACCGAGCTGCTCGAGGAGGCGCTCAAGTCCGGTGAGCCAGACCTGAGGGGCTTGTTCCACCTCAGTGCCATGCCGGTGAGGGGAAGGGAGATCGATCGCAGCGGTGTGGGTCTCATGGCCGCGTTCGTCGATGGCAACAGCGCGGCATCCCGAAGTGCCGAAATCAATCCCTAAAAACAACCGCATCGGGCAGCACAGGGCGATTCAGGGGAGGGTGACCGGTGGGGCTGGCTGCCAGTCCGGCTGGCGGTGTTCCACCACGACGTCCGTGAAAATGCCGCCGCGGACGTTGAATTGTGCCGTCAGACGCATAAAACGGGGCTGGCAGGCGCGAACGAGATGGTCGAGAATTTCGTTGGTCACCGCTTCATGAAACCGGCCGGTGTCGCGAAAAGACCAGATGTACAGCTTCAGCGACTTGAGTTCCAGACACAAGGCGTCGGGGACATAAACCAAGTGAAGTGTGGCGAAATCGGGCTGGCCGGTCTTGGGGCACAGACAGGTGAATTCGGGGATTCGCATGCGGATGGTATAGTCGCGATGCGGATTCGGGTTGGCAAAGGTCTCTATATCTTGACTGGGTTGGCTAGGCATCGGTATCGTTCTATGCTAATTTTAGTGCTGTTTTTCACCCGGGGAACTTGTCTCGTGGTGACAAGAAGGTTACATTGGCAGGCTGCTGGTTTTTTGATCGCGCGGGGTGAGTCCGGATTCCGGGGCGTTTCTCACCGGCCGCGCGGTCTGCTCAGATCCTGCCGGGCCGTTGAAAAGTGTCTCTGGCAGGCGCCGGACCAGACGGAGAAGCGGCGTGCAGTCGGTCACAGAAGCGTTTTTGCACTGCTTTTGCAATGCGGTGTCATGTTGCCAGAAGGTATTTCAACAGCGTGTCAGAACCTGCTTCAAAATGGATTCCGGTGCGTTCAGGCCGGGTGCGGATTCGTTTCCCGGACGCGGTTTGCCCCGGCTTGATGAGCACCCGCGCCGCCTGAGCGGTCGCAATCTGTTTTGAGATAGGTTCTAATGACTTGTCGCCGCTATTGTACGATGTGCCAGGGACGTGCGCCACTCATGAGGACGTGATTTTTCAGCATGCGGTTGTCAAAAATCAAATTGGCGGGGTTCAAGTCGTTTGTCGATCCGACCGTGGTACCCATGCCGAGCAATCTCATTGGCATTGTAGGGCCAAATGGATGCGGCAAATCCAATATCATCGATGCGGTGAGATGGGTCATGGGAGAGTCGTCAGCGAAGCAGATCCGCGGCGACTCCATGGCCGACGTCATCTTCAACGGGTCGACGGCCCGCAAGCCGGTCGGTCAGGCCAGCGTCGAGCTGGTGTTTGACAACAGTGATGCCTCCCTGGGCGGTCAGTATGCCCGGTACAGTGAGATATCCATCAAGCGGCAGGTGGGGCGGGACGGTCAGTCGCTCTATTTCCTCAACAACGCCCGGTGCCGACGCAAGGATATTACTGACATCTTTCTGGGCACGGGACTGGGGCCGCGCAGTTACGCCATCATCGAACAAGGAATGATCTCCCGCCTGATTGAAGCGAAGCCGGACGAGTTGCGGATTTTCCTGGAAGAGGCGGCGGGAATTTCGAAATACAAGGAACGGCGCCGCGAAACGGAGAACCGTATCCGTCATACGCGCGACAATATCAATCGTCTCAATGACCTGCGTGATGAACTGGAGCGCCGCCTGGAAGTCCTGCAGCGCCAGGCCAAAGCGGCGGAGCGATATCGTGAACTCAAAGCCGAGGAACGCGAACTCAAAGCCCAGCTCCTGGCCATACGCTGGCAGGAACTCAAGCGCGAAAGCGACGAGAAAACGCGCCAGATGGAAATGCTCAGGAACCGTTATGAAGCACGCATCGCCGATATCCGGCGGGCCGAAGCGCAGCTCGAGGAACAGCGGGTGATTCAGGCCGAGGCGAGCGACCATTTCAATAGTATTCAAGGGGAATTTTACGGGGTGGGGGCGGAAATCGCGCGCCTTGAACAGGCCATCCACCATGCCCGAACCCAGCGCCAGCAGCATCA
>JALUWE010000284.1 GCA_027019845.1 Anaerolineales bacterium
GTTGACCGCGCGCCGCCTGCACCTGCCAGGTGAGGGTCAGGTCCGTGGTCTCCACCACCCGGTCGGTGCTGCGGTCCGAGGCCTCCTCCCGGCTGTTGGAGTAGCTCAGGGTGCCGGTCAGCTTGTCCGGGATGAAGGTGACCGTGGTGTTGGCCGCCGCCAGCCAGGTCGTGTTGTCCAGGCCGCTGTCCAGGTCGTTGGCGACATTGCGCTGTAGCTGTATACCGAGATTAACGCGGTCGTTCGGCTGCAGGTTGACGCCCAGGGACGCCATGTCGTTGCGGGTGTCGGGCTGGGCGCCCGTGGCGTCGTCCTGCCAGGCGGTGTAATAGCTGGTGAACCAGCTCCAGCGCTGGTGGGCGAAGGTGGCGCCGACCTGGGCCTGGCGGCTGTGCCCGTCCACCGCGGCGCCCTGGTAACCGGCCGGCGTGTAGAGGGTCTCGTCGCGCACGGTCTGCACGTTCACGGTATAGGTGGGCGTGCCGAACAGGCGGCGCCAGAATCCCCGCTTCTTCTTGCCCGCCTGCGCCTGGGCGGCTGCCTGGGGCGTGTACGAACCGGCCAGCATGACGAGCTCCTTGCGCAGTCGCGGCAGGGTGGCGACATCATTGACGTTGTCGTCCTCCCGTCCGGCCGAGACCTGCAGGTTGAGCCCACCCCAGTTGGCATTGGCGAACACCCGCGTCAGCTCCTTGTCCGAGGGCAGTCCGGGATTGGCCAGGCTGCGGAAAAAGGTGCCGATCTTCTTGTACTCCGCCCCGAACTGGACGTTGAGCGGCTTGCCCTGCACCGGTTTGTTGGCCCATGGCTGGAAGACCGCCAGCAGGGCGGTCGCCTGGTCGCGCTCCTTGCCGAAGCCCTGGTTGGGGCCGTCGAAGTCGAAGCGCGTCTGGGCGTACTCGCCGCGCAGGCGCAGCCGCCCCTTCAGCAGCAGGCTGTCCGCCGCCAGGCTCCAGGCGTCGCCCCGGCCCACCGTCGGCTCGCCGCTGACCCCGGCGCCGGCCTGGTCCTGGCCCTGGCCCTGCAGGTAGGCGGCCGACAGGGTCAGGCGGTCGGGCTGGCGGCGAAACGGCCTGGCGCTGAAGACCGCGCCGGTGACCCGGTGGTCCGGATCGGAGATGCCCAGTCCGGTGCGCCAGCCCACCACCGGCTCGGTGCGCAGGATGAAGCCGGTGCCATAGAAGCGGTTGTCGCGGGAGCGGGTGCCGGCGGAAAGCCCGCGCCGGGCGAACTGCTGCATGATGAGACTGTCCGGCCCGACCGCGTGCTGGCCGAGGTTGATGAAGCCCACCCCGCGTTGCCCGGTGAACAGGAACTCGCCCAGCTCGAATTCGTGGAGCGGCGCATCGGCGCTGGTCTGGGCCGCGGCCTGACCGCCGGCGCCGTCGCCGGACTGCTCGCCGGGCAGTTGCGGCAGGCTGTTGTAGAGGAGATCCATCCGGCCCGTGACCTGCCAGCCGGGACCGCTGCCCTGCCCGGCGAATTGCGCCGTCGCGGTGCCCTGCAACCGGCCCGGCAGCGCGGCCGCCTCGATGTCCCCCTCGTCAAAGCGGTAGGTGGGGTTGGCGGTGACGTTGGCCTGTACGGCAACGCGCCGCTGGGTGGGTGTTCCCACCTGGAAGCGCCAGGCGCCGCGGACCACCGAGGACCCGTCCGGGGCATACTGGACCAGCCGCACGCGGTGTTCGCCGGCCTGCAGGGGGGTCGGGGGGGTGACGGCCACCACCCGGCCTTCCAGCTTGACCAGGGCGCTGACGTCGGTGGCGTCCAGTTCCAGGGCGAGCCAGGCGATCGTTTCGGCGGGCAGGTCCGCCGGCAGCTCGATGCGGATGACCGGGCGCGGTGTCGCGGGCTGGTCGGCGCCCGGTTGCAGGAGCCTTGCCTGCCAGCCCGGGGCCGCTCCCACCCATCCGGGCAGGACAGCCAGCAACAGCGAAAACGCCCAGACCACGAAGGGTCGTAACATGACCGACGCCCACCCGCCGTAACTACGGCTTGTTGTTAGTGTTGGTTCTCCGTCCCCCGGCGATCAGGTGCCGCGGCGCCCGTCCGTCCCCTGTCGCGCTTGGCCCCGCGGAAAGCGCAGCGACCGCTCTGTACGGAAAAAGAGTATAAAAAAGGTCAGGTTGGATTGGCAACTTCTTGAAGGAACGGGGCCGGCACCGTTGCCGCGGGGCGTTCCGGGCCGCCGGTGCGCCGGCTGGTGCGGGTTTCTGCGGCTTGCCTCTGGACACCGTATGCCCGCCACAACAAGCAGGGTTTGTCAATATTGTTGGTTTGCCCAGGCATTACCATTTTGAATTACAACACCGGGTGAACACGGGATGGATTTTGTTGATTGAAAGAGTCAGGAACAGGGGTGCCAGGTCCGGTGAGGTACGAGTCAGCAACATCATGGGG
>JALUWE010000285.1 GCA_027019845.1 Anaerolineales bacterium
ATGGTGGGTAATCCCTGTCCGGTGTCCACCTCTACTTCGATGATCACCCCCTCCAGGCCGATAACCGTGCAGGAAAACACGCGTGCGAGCATGACGGGAACTCAACGCCGGCGACTGGCTCTTTCGTTCCACTCCCTGGCAGCCGCCTTGATCAGGGCGCGTATTTCCGGATCGGGCACTTCGTCCAGCGAGTTGTACCGCTCCATACCGACCAGCACGGCCATACCACCTGGGATTTCCTTGAGGCGGATTTCTTTGTGTGCCAGCGGCGACCCCGCCAATTTTTCCTGCAATATCTCGTCAATCTGTTCGACGATACTCAACGAGAGCAGCGATTTTTCCTCTTGAGCGGACAAACTGGGGGGGCGAAACGGATTGGAAGTGATCACGTCTCGAAGCCGCGGGGCTTTTGGCAGGCTTTCGGAAAAGAGCGTGGGGGGAGCATGGATCGGGGCACCGGCTTCTTCTCGCGGGGGTTGTTGCTCTTCCATCACTGTTTCCGCAGCCTTTTCTTCATCCTTCCGCGGGCGCATTTCTTCGGGTTGCGTTGGCTGTTCAGGGGAGGCCGCCGGTGCGGGCTTCTCCTCGGAGGCCGCTGGTGCAGGCTTTTCCTTGGGGGGAACAGCCCCGGGTACCGCTCGTTTGGAGGCTGGTGACTCCCCCATCAAGCGATAAATCCCCGTCAAAATGTGCTTCAGCCGCTCTTTTTGCTCTTCTGTCATGCGTGCGGGCGACAATGGCTTGCCGTCCATAATGGCGCGCAACTTTCCGGTCTGTTCATTGCGCCAGATGCTCAGAATCTCAACGCCCTCCTTCGGAACCGCGCGGGCGGGCGCGGGCTGTTCAGGCGCGTCTGTTTTTCTGCGTCTCTTCCCGACCGTCAGCCCAATCACCAGCCCCAATCCCAGCACCAGCACCGCAAAAACAGCCGCGATCACGATTATGATGAGTGGATTGTCCATCAATCCATCCTCCTGCAAGTGGTAGGCAGGGTAAAGCAGACAAATACGACAAATTCGACAAGTAAGACAAGTAAGACAAGTAAGACAAGCAAGACAAGTAAGACAAGTAAGACAAGTAAGACAAGTAAGACAAGTAAGACAAGTCTATATTCGTTTTCAGAATTTTGCAATAGGGTTTACCTCACCAGCCAGTACCAGGCTGGCAGGTGGGGCAAAAATGCGTGCCGCGCTGCCCGACCACGATGCGCTCGATGGTCGCGCCGCACTGCGGGCAGGGCTGCCCGCCGCGGCCATAGACCCGGAATTGATTCTGGAACCCGCCCCCCCGGTACACCCAGTCGATGCTGGCGCCGTTGCTGCGAATGCCATCTTGCAAGACCTGCCGGATTTCGGCCAGCAGCCGGGCGGCCTGCGCTTCCGTCAGGGTGTGGGCGGGCGTCAGGGGGTGCAGCCCGGCGCGGTGCAGGGCCTCGTCGGTGTAGATGTTGCCCAGCCCGGCCAGGAAGGACTGGTCGAGCAGCAGGGGTTTGAGCTGGCGGCGGCGGTTGTGGAGGGCCTGGAAAAATCGTTGGGGAGTGAGTTCGGGGTCGAACGGCTCAGGGCCTAGCTTTTGGAAGATCGGGCCGGGGTCGGCCAGCAGCCAGAGGCGGCCAAATTTGCGGGTGTCGTTGAACGCCAGGTGAACGCGCCCCTCCAGGGTGAGCACCACGCGGTCGTGGGGCGCGGGCGGCTCGTGCGCGGGGCGCACCACGATGTCCCCGCTCATGCGCAGGTGGATCAGCAATTTGTCCCTGTCGAGATGAAAAATCAGGTATTTTCCCCGTCTGCCAACCTCGCTGATGGTCTGCCCGGTAATGCGGCGGGCAAAAGCCTGCGGCGAGGGCGCGGCAATCGTTTTGGGCCACAACACCTGCGCGGCCGCGATCTGCCTGCCCACCACGGAAACACCCGGCGGCTGCGCGCCTTCCCGCAAGCCACGCGCGATGGTCTCGACTTCGGGCAGCTCAGGCATCCCGCGCCGCCTCCCACTCCTCGCGCAGCACGCCCATGAGCAGCACGTCCACGTATTGGCCGTGGCTGAAATGATGCTTTCGCAGCCGCCCTTCCAGCACGTATCCGGCCTTTTCGTAGGCACGCATCGCGCCCGGGTTGTTGGCGAAGACCCGCAAAAAGATGCGCTTCAGGTTGAGCGTCTCGAAACCGTGTTGCAGCACCAGGCGGGTGACTTCGGTGCCGATCCCCTGGCCCCAGACGCTCTTGTCGCCAATAGCGAGACCGAACTCGGCGCAACGGGCTATCCAGTCGAACTTGAAGAGGCCGGTGTTGCCCACCAGGCGCCAGCTTTCGCCCTCCCGCAGTTCGACCGCCAGAGCACGTTCTTCCTGCGGGCGCTTGAGCATGGCTTCGTACCAGGCGGTTTCTTCATCCCCGGAGAT
>JALUWE010000286.1 GCA_027019845.1 Anaerolineales bacterium
ATTAGAAGAGCTAATAGTTAGCAGGGCTAATTTTATCCAGATTTCGATTGCTGTCAATCTACCAGCCGCATTTTTTCATGATTCTCTTATGACAGTACTTACGCAGCTCGCAAAATCACACTCCCGGAATACAGAGCAAATACAGGTAGTGGTCATGGAGTAAGTAATGGCGGGGCAGGTTCGTTAACATGCGTCACTTACCTGCGCAGTGGTGAACTCAGGTGCGGGTTTTGTGTCATTCTGAGTGTCATTCTGAGGGCACGCAGTGCCCGAAGAATCCGGAGCGCAGCGCCCGTCGGGGCGACCGACCATTGGGGCGACCGGCCGGTCGCCCCGACCCCCAATAACCACGCGCCGTCCCCCGGTCCCCGGTCATCCGTCCCCCGTCACCTACATCCATCTCCCCCACCATCGCGGAGATTCTTCGCCATCGCTCAGAATGACACAAGCAACAGCTAGCGTGAATTGCGTAACTCCTGTAATATCAGAGTTTCATAAATAATCCTCCCTCCACAAAACACTTTCTTGACGCTCTTTCTCTGGCATGATATTATCGGGTATCAGCCCCCGTTAGCACTCTCTGCGCGAGAGTGCTAAAAGACAAGAAAGAAGATGCCACAGGAAAAACTCAGCGAACGCCAGAAGCTGATTCTGGCTTTGATTATCCGAGAACACATCAAAACCGCACAGCCGGTCGGCTCCAAGCGCCTGATCAAACAATATGGGCTGGAAATGAGCTCGGCCACGGTGCGGAACGAGATGGCGTTTTTGTCCACACAGGGCTACCTGCGCCAGCCACATACTTCTGCAGGCCGCGTGCCCACAGAAGAGGGCTACCGCTATTTCGTCGGGCAATTGATGGGACACACGGAGCTGCCCGGCGAAATCCGGCGCACGATCACCCACCAGTTCTACCAGGCGCGGCGCGACACGGACGAATGGATGCGCCTGGCCGCTTCGGTGCTGGCAACCCAGTCGCGGGCCGCCTCCCTGGTCACCGCGCCCAAGCCCCTGCAGGCACGTTTCAAGCACCTGGAATTGATCGACATTCGCGGGCGGCAGGTGTTGATGGTGTTGGTTCTGGTTGGCGGAGAAGTTCGCCAGCAGATGCTCACCCTGGCAGAGCCGGTCTCTCAAGAACAACTCAGCATAACGGCCAACCGCATTACACAACTTTGCCACGGACTGGACTATGAGGCCATCGCCTCATTACCTACACCACCGGATACGCTCGATCAGGACGTGCTGCACATCGTCCATGCCGCGCTGCGGGAAGAGAGGCTGATTTCGGGCGAGGTGTACCGTGATGGCCTGATCAACGTACTGGCCGAACCGGAGTTCGCCGAGACAGAAAGCGCGCGCAAAGCGCTCCGCGTGCTGGAAGAGCGCCCGTTTCTGGAAGACCTGCTCTCCCAAACCGTGCTGAACAGCGAGGTTGGCGTTGTGCAGGTGCTGATCGGCGGCGACGGCCATTGGGAGGAATTGAGCGAGTGCTCGATGGTGCTGGCGCGCTATGGCGTCTCCAACCTGGCTACGGGCATGTTGGGCGTGCTGGGACCGATTCGAATGCGCTACACCCGCACGATCTCCACCGTGCGCTTTGTGGCCGGCCTGTTGAGCGAACTGGTGGCCGAAAGCCACATCCATTAATCTCAACACCAACGGGTGACGACTATGGATGATAACGAGAAAAAATCCACAAACGAGAACGACAAACACGAGCAGGAAACGCCTGCAGAAGACAAAATCGGCGAGGCCGAAGTGGTCGTCGGCGTTACGCTCGAAGAATTCGACGAGATACAAAAAGAACTGGAATCCGCGCGCGCCCAGGCGGAAGAAAACCTGGAAGGCTGGCAGCGCGCCTTGGCCGATTACTCGAATTTGAAACGCCGCGTGGAACAAGAACGAAAAGAAATGCACCATGCCGCGGTCGCCAATGTGATCAAGCCCTTTCTCGACGTTTTGGATGACCTGGACCGCGCCTTGAAGATGCGCACCGAGAACGGCGTGGATGACAATTGGGCCGCCGGGATCGAAAACATCTACCGCAAGCTGCTCAGCACCCTCGAAGTACAGGGCGTGAAAGTCATGGAGGCCGACGGGCAGATGTTCGATCCCGTGTTTCATGAGGCGATTTCACATGAAAAGGATGAAAAGTACGAAAGCGGACAAATCATCGAAGTGGTCAAACCGGGTTACATGATCGGCGAACGGGTACTGCGCCCGGCCCTCGTCCGCGTAGCGGCATGACCCTGCGCCGCAAGCTGCACGCCTGAGCATCCTTCGACTTCGAGCGGCCGGAGTTCGGTACGAACTCTCCCCGCCCTCCGCTCAGGATGCAATCCCCAATACCCAATACCCAATTACCACTTACCCAATTACCCACTT
>JALUWE010000287.1 GCA_027019845.1 Anaerolineales bacterium
TCGTCCAGCGTGTATTCGCGCGAGCCGCGCCCCCGCCACAGATCGACCAGCTTGCGCGAATAGGCCTCGTCGGTGAGGAAACAGCAACCGCCGGCCGGGCTGGCATAGTCCTCGAAGCCGAACTGCCTGGCCAGCGCCATCTGCGGCTTGCGGGTGCGACCGGAGAAATCGTACAGCTTGTCACGGTCAACCCAGCCCTCGCGCTCCGGCAGGGTCGGCGGCAGGTTTTTGGCGCACAGCGGTCGCAGCAAACGGTCCTCCGCGCCCGATTCGCGCGCGACCACCGGCATGGTGTCCTTGCGTTGCGACATCGGCCGCTGGCCGATCACCTCGCCGGTGACGATGAAGTCGAAACCGTTTTCCCCGGCCCACTCCAGCGCCTTGCGCACCATGAAGATCTTGCAGTCCAGACAGGGGTTCATGTTGGCGCCGTAGCCATGACCAGGGTTCAGCAATACCTCCTTGTATGGCTCAACGATGTCGATGATGTGCAGCTTGATGCCGAGTTGTTCGGCCGACCACAGCGCATTGTTGCGCTTCGGCCTGGCCTTGTCTTTCTTGCGAATGGCGTGGGTATGCCCCTCCACGCAGAAACCGGTGAAGAAATTGATGCCCTCGACATGGATGCCCTGTTCCAGCATCACCCTGGCGGCGAGCAGGGAGTCCAGGCCTCCGGAAATCAGGGCAACGGCTTTGCGCTGTGTGGTCATGATCGGCACGGGCAACAAACGGGAAAGTGCGCCATTCTACCCAAGTTGGTGGCCCGGTAGTAATCCGGATGGCCGCATACACGGCCCGGGCAACAGGGTCATTCATTGGCCCGCACGATATAGACGTCGCAGGAGGCGTTCTTGACCATCCTGGTCGCAAGCGATCCCAGCCATGCCTTGGGCTGTCCCACCACCAGCAGGCTGCTGGCGTCTCCCCATTTTTTTGTGAGGTGTTTTTTAAGGGACTGAAAACAAAGAGGAATACAGGATATAGATGAAGAATCGGAGTTTTCGATGGGGTAAAATGGAGGTGTCCACAACTCACTGAACCCCAAGGAAAACTCCGATGACACAAGATGCCAGAGAACGCGCCAAATGGAAAGTCCGTCTGAGCGGCTGGGTGGATGGACTGCCCCCCTTGATCAAGCGGCCGGTGAAGAAACTCATTCTGGAGACGACCTTCGGCATTCTCAGCAGCGGCACGCTCAAGCAGTCAGAGATTGCCCGGGCACTCAAGGAGCCCTGCCGGTTGCATCACACCCAGAAGCGGCTTTCCCGCATGCTGGCCCGGCACAGCGAAGCAAGCTGGGCGGCGGAGCAACTGCAACTGCAGCGGATCGCGCCCCTGGTGAACGAGGACATGATACTGGCCATCGACCCGGGCGATTTGAACCGGGACAGTGCCCCGGGGAGCGAACTGCGGGGGCGGGTTCGGGACGGAGACAAGGGAGATATCGTAGGCGGCTATCCCCTGCTGAGTGTGGTGGCCCGGGATGTGAAGCGGGGGAAGACGCTGCCATTGATTACGCGCTTGTTATCCCCCGGCCGCGAGGGGTACCGGAGCGAGAACCGGGACATCCTGTCAGTGATGGAAGAAGTTCAGCGACACCTTCGGACCAGGCCGCTGTGGGTCATCGACCGGGGCGGGGATCGTGGCAAGCTGTGGAAAGTCTGGATCGAGGACGAATGGGATGTGCTGGTGCGCACGGCCAACCAACGGTACTGGCTGTGGCGTGATCATCACAAAACAGCCCAACAAATTGCCAAAGAGCTGCCCCTGAAGCATCGCGGCAGCCTGCGGCGGGGTCAGAAGAAGGAAGTGCCGTTTGGCATTACCCGGGTCGCCTTGCGCGAGCACCCCGACAAACCCTTGTGGATGGTGGTCGTACGCCACGGCAAGCAGGAACCGCTGGTGCTGGTGACGACCCGCCCGGTGCGGGGGCGCCGCCAGGGTGAGCGGCTGATCCACAGCTACCTGGACCGCTGGGCCTGTGAGGAGGGGTACCGCTTCAGCAAGCAGGGTTTCGCGCTTGAGGGGGTGCAGGCCCGGCGCTTTGCCACGCTGCAGAACCTGGTGGCGCTGGCCAGTCTGGCCTGGGCCCTGCTGGCGGCCTACCAGGACGACGGGGACAAACTCCTGGAGAAAGCCAGACGCCAGAAGCCCAAAAAATCCCTGATCTTCCCGTTCTACAGCCTGCTGGCTGGGTGGCAACGCCTGTTCCGCGCGGCCCGGGTGATCTTCCACCCCTGGTTGCGCCACCGGCGGAACTCCCGAGCCACCGCGCCCCCACAACCCGACCTGTTCGACAATGCGTCCGGGCTACTCGGAGCAATGAGGTGAAAAAATGGGGAGACGCCAAATCTGGCGCAAGTTGCGGGTCGGTGCCAAAGGACTTAC
>JALUWE010000288.1 GCA_027019845.1 Anaerolineales bacterium
TTCCAGCCGTGGCCCAGCACCCACTGTCCAGGCGGGGTGCGCGCCACCCGCTGGGCGACGCGTTCCAAACACTCGGACAGGGAACGGGTTTCGCAGTTCACCTTTTGCAGGCTGAAGGCGTAGTGTCGCAGGTGGACGTGTGCGTCGGTCAGTCCGGGCAGCACCACATGGCCTTCCAGGTTGCGTTTTTCCCCGCGCCCCTCGAATTCGGCCAGCATCCGGTCGTCGTCGCCCACGGCCAGGATGCGCCCCTGATCGATTGCCAGCGCGCTGGCTTGGGGTTGCTGGGGGTCGAGTGTGTAAATTCTGGCGTTGTAGAGAAGTTGCATGGTCGTTTGTTTGTTGGTTCTACGCTTTACGCGCCACGCTATCCCCTCCCAATCTCTACCCCTCCGGTTTCTACCCCACCAACCGCTCGATAATGGCGTTCAATTCTTCTTCGGAGTAGTAGTGGATGGTGAGGGTGCCGCCTTTGCGTTTGTGTTTGAGGGTGACTTTGGTGCCCAGGCTGTCGCGCAGTTGGGTTTCCAGTGCCTGGATTTCGGGCGGGGGTGCGGGTTTTGGGGGGCGTTGGGGTTTCTGGCCGCCCAGTTTGCGCACCAGTTCTTCGGTCTGGCGCACGGAGAGGTCTTTGGCCAGCACGGTTTGCAGCGCGGCGGATTGTGCCTGGGGTGTGGGAAGCCCCAACAAGGCGCGGGCGTGGCCCTCACGGATGCGGCCTTCTGCCAGGGCCTGGCGGACCTGCGGGGAGAGTTTGAGCAGCCGCAAGGTGTTGGCGATTGCGACGCGGCTTTTCCCCACCCGGCGGGCGATGTCGTTCTGGGTGAGGCCGAAATCTTCGGCGAGCTGGCGGTAGGCTTCGGCGGCCTCCAGCGGGCTGAGATCGGTGCGTTGCAGGTTTTCGATCAGCGCCAGTTCGAGGCGTTCCTGTTCGCCTGCGCTGCGTATTACAGCCGGAACACTATCCAACCCGGCCTGGCGCGCGGCTTGCAGCCGTCGCTCTCCCGCGATCAAGGTGTATTTGCCGGGACGTTCATCGGGGGTGACGATCAGGGGTTGGAGGATGCCGTGTTCGCGGATCGAATCGGCCAGTTCGGCCAGTTGCTGGGGGTCGAAGCGGGTGCGGGGCTGTTGGGGGTTGGGGGTGATGTCCGCGATGGGGATACGCGTCACCCCGCCGGGAGGGGGTGGGGAGTCCCCGCCCGGGATGAGGGCGTCCAACCCTTTGCCGAGGCCGCGTCGTTTGCGGGTCAAGATACTCCCTCCAGAACGGGGATACGCGCCCCGTCGGTTTGCAGGATTTCCTGGGCTAAGGCTTTGTAGGCCTGTGCGCCGTTGGAGTTGGGCGCATAGGTCGAGATCGGCTGGCCGTAGGAGGGGGCCTCGGCCAGGCGCACGGTGCGCGGGATGATGGTTCGGAAGACCTGCTCGGGGAAGTGGCGGCGGACTTCCTGTACCACATCCGCGGCCAGGTTGGTGCGCCCGTCGAACATGGTCATCAGCAGGCCGCGGATGTGCAGTTCGGGCAGCAGGCTGCTGCGGATGCGGTTGAGGGTGTGGTTGAGCAGGGTCAGCCCTTCGAGGGCCAGGTATTCGCACTGGACGGGGATGATGACGCCGTTTTTGGCGGCCATCAGCCCGTTGATGGTCAGCAGTCCCAGGGAGGGGGGGCAATCGATCAGCAGGTAATCGTAGTGTTCCTGGATGGGGGCCAGTGCGTCCCGCAGGCGGCTTTCGCGTTGGGGCAGGGAGACCAGTTCGACTTCCGCGCCGGCCAGGGCGGGGGAGGCGGGCAGCAGGGAGAGTTTGAGGCGCGGGTTGCGCAGCAGGTAAGCGTTGGGCGGGTTGGTGCCAATGATCGTTTCGTAGGTGCCGCCGCGCACGGTCTGTTTGTCCACGCCCAGGCAGGATGTGGCGTTGGCCTGGGGGTCGAGGTCTACGATCAGCACCCGCTGGCCGAAGTAGGCCAGGTACGCGCCCAGGTTGATGGCGGTGGTGGTTTTTCCGACGCCGCCTTTTTGGTTGACGAGGGTGTAGATGCGTGTCATGTCAGGCGGTTTTTTGCATCGAATGGCACGAATGTGTGCGAGGTGTGGGGGTCAGGCGGTCTCCAGGCAGGCCTGGATTTCGTGCGGGGCGGGGACGCTGTCCAGGCCTGTGCGGGTGATGGAGTAGGCGGCCAGGTGGGTGGCGAAGCGGGCTGCCTCGTAGGGGTCTTTCAGCCGGTAGAGTTGGGAGAAAAAGGCCGCTGCGAAGATGTCGCCTGCGCCGACCGCGTCGATTTCTTTCATGGGCAGGGTTTCGAAGCGTGTTACGGAACCCCTGTGGAACAAGCGCGCGCCGTTGTGGCTTTCGGTGACCACAAAGACAGGTACCAGGGC
>JALUWE010000289.1 GCA_027019845.1 Anaerolineales bacterium
AGCGATCCTTCGACTACAGGCTCACTCCGTTCGCCTTCCGCTCAGGATGCAATACCCAATACCCAATATCCAATTACCCAATTACCCAATTACCCAATTACCCAATTACCCAATTACCCAATTACCAACCCACTCTTCCCCCCTCCCCGGAGTTCCCCATGCTCACCCTTCCTGAAAAAATCATCTTCGCAATCGCTGTACTTGTCACCCTTTACCTCGCCTGGAAGGCCGCGAACCGGCTGATCAAGATCATCGCGCGCGGGCAGGGCAGCCCCGACTGGGCGTTGGCGCGGCGGCGTCTGGTCGCTGCGCTCGCCAAGACGGTTTCGCTGGCCCCCACCTGGCGGCTGCGCCCTCTCCCGACCCTGTTCCACGCCATGGTCGCCTGGGGCTTCATGTACTACCTGCTGGTCAACATCGGGGATGTGTACCAGGCCTATTTTGGCGGCCACTTCCTGGGCCAGGGGCTGATCGGCAACCTGTACCGGCTGGGTGCGGACGTGCTCAGTGTGGCCGTGCTGGCCGGGATGGCCGCGCTGCTGGTGCGCCGCGGCGTGTTCCGCCCCGCGGTGCTGACCGCCCGCGAAGACGTGCTGCTACACCCCAAAGCCCGCACCGGCATCATGCGCGATTCGCTGATCGTCGGCCTGTTCATCCTGTTTCACGTCGGGTTCCGCTTTCTGGGCGAGAGTTTCCGGCTGGCGCAGGAGGGCCGCGACGCGTGGCAACCGTTTGCCAGCCTGGTGGCCGGGTTGTGGAGCGGCTGGAGCGAGAGCGCGCTGATCATCGGGCAGCATGTTGGGTTTTGGGTCGCGCTGGGGCTGATCCTGCTCTTCATCCCCTACTTCCCGTACAGCAAGCACATCCACCTGTTCTTCGCGCCCCTCAACTTCCTGCTCAACCCCGAGCGCCGCTCCATGGGCGAACTCTCCGCGCTGGATTTCGAGGACGAAAGCATCGAACAGTTCGGCGCCACCCGCCTGGAAGACCTGGGCTACGAGCAGTTGCTCGACGCCTACGCCTGCATCATGTGTTACCGTTGCCAGGAAGTCTGCCCGGCCTACAACACCGGCAAGGTGCTCTCCCCGGCTGCGCTGGAAATCAACAAGCGCTATTTCCTGAATTACGAGGGCGACAAACTGGCCGCGGGCGAGGAGAGCAGCCAGACCCTGATCGAGTTCGCCATCTCCACCGAGGCGGTCTGGGCCTGCACCGCGTGCGGCGCGTGCATCGACATCTGCCCGGTCGGCAACGAGCCGATGCGCGACATCCTGGACATCCGCCGCGCGCTGGTGCTGATGGAGAATGCGTTCCCCACCCAGTTGCAGACCGCGTTCCGCGGCATGGAGCGCACGGTCAACCCCTGGAACGTGCCGCCCACCGAACGCATGAAGTGGGCCGAGGGGCTGAACGTGCCCACCATCGAGCAGAACCCGGAGGCCGAAATCCTGTGGTGGGTGGGCTGCGCGGCGGCCACCGACGTGCGCGCCCAAAAGACGGCCCGCGCCTTCGCCGAAATCCTCAACAAGGCCGGGGTCAACTTCGCGGTGCTGGGCGAGGGCGAACAATGCACCGGCGACGCCGCCCGCCGCGCGGGGAACGAATACCTGTTTTACGAACTCGCCACGGCCAACGTCGAAATCCTGAACGAAGTCACCGCGGATTCAGGGCCAAAGCGCATCGTGGCCGCCTGCCCGCACTGTTTGCACACCCTCAAAAACGAATACCCGGCCTTTGGCGGGAATTACCAGGTCATCCACCACACCCAGCTGATCAACGAACTGGTCGGCGCAGGAAAACTCAAAATCGATTCCCAGGCCATGCTGGAGAAGATCACCTTCCACGACCCCTGCTATCTGGGCCGGCATAACCGCGTGGTGGAGGACCCCCGCCGGGCGCTGGACAGCCTGGGCGCGCCACGTGTCGAGATGCCGCGGCACGGCATGAAGTCCTTTTGCTGCGGCGCGGGCGGCGCGCAGGCCTGGAAAGAAGAGGAACACGGCGCCCAGGCGGTCAACGCGGCGCGTTTCAAAGAAGCCCAGGCCACCGGCGCGGACGTGCTGGCGGTCGGCTGCCCGTTCTGCATGACCATGCTGACCGACGCGGCCAAAGACGCTGACAGCCAGATGCAGGTCAAGGACGTGGCCGAGCTGGTGGCGGAAGCCATCCGGGATTGACGGCTGTTCGCCCACAACAGTATCGAAACCCTGGGGGGAAGCGAATCATGGCCCCTGAAACAATTTCGTAACAATTCCCTGGTATTGTAGGGTTCAGTGTTCAGTGTTCAGTGTTCAGTGTTCAGTATTCAGTATTCAGTGTACAGTGTTCAGTTTGTAGTCAAGTACCAAGTAAGCAAGAAGAAGGAGTAAGGTTCCCAACGT
>JALUWE010000290.1 GCA_027019845.1 Anaerolineales bacterium
GTGTCAACCTTCAGGACATCGTGCACAGGGGTAGCACCTTAACAACCGAAAAAACCTTCAGGACATCGTGAACGGGCGTAGAAGGGGTGTCAGCAACCTGTTGAGCAGACGCCGGTGGCGGGGTGGGCGATGGGCACGGAAGGCGGGCTGCAAAGGCACGACCTCTTCTTGGAGAGGGAAAGGGTGTTTTGCCAGGAGCCTGCGTTTGGGAGCGTCCGGTGCAGCGTCAAAGACGGATAATGTGGCTTTCTTGGGCGAAAGGTACAGGGTGGCCCAGACACCCTGATAGGGCTGTGCTGCGGGAACATCCCACTCGTGATTGAGTACCCGGATACGACGTTGGGCATCAGTGGCACGGATGAAATGCACACGCCCGGCGGTCAGGGGGAGAGAAGTGGGGCGTTGGAGATGGGGTGGAAGAGTACGCCGGGCAACGGAGCGGTGACACTCGGCCGGGGAACGTCCTGCCAGTTGGCTGTGATGACGGCTGGAACGATAGAGACGGGTAAAAAGGGCAGAGCGTTTTTGCACGGCGGCTCTATCGGCCAAATGCACCTTGTCCCATACAAACGCAGCGTAATCCTGATGAAAACGCTCCACGAAGCAGTTGCTTTTCGGATGGTAAAAGGGAGAGAACACCAATTCCACACCCACCCACAAAGCCAGGCGAACCACTTTGCCCAACACATAGGGATGCGAATAGCCTCCGCTGAAACAACTTTCGTTGTCCACCTGCTGGTAACGGGGTAAACCCTGTTCCTGCCAGACACGCCATAGAAAGGCACAGGCATTTTGTGCGGTGCGCCTGGCATACTGCGCTGTGGTGGGGTAGCGAGAGACCACATCAATCGCATTGAAACAGGCCACAGCTTCTCCACCACTCAAGAAGCGTGGCAGAATGTCTGCCTGATTGAGTTCATGGGGACGGCTTGGCCGCAGATGTGGATACACGATTTCGGTTGCCGTTGTTTTGCGCCGTGGATGGGTCATCCCTGCCCGCCGTAGTTCGCGCTCAATGCTGCTGATGCTGGGCAAGGGCTGTATGCCTTCTTCTTGTAATCGACCTCGAATGGCAGCAGCGCCAATGTACCCTAACTGCTCGGCCTGAGAAGCAGTGGCTTCCAGTTCACTGCGCACCCGTCGTATGGCCGTCCTCACTTCCTCCGGCAAACGGGTGGGGTGTCGCTTAGGCCGTCGGGAACGGTCTTCCAACCCCTGCCAACCTTCTTGGCAGTACCGTTGCCACCACTTGCTGCCCCAACTGCGAGAGCGCTCTACTATTCGGGCTGCCTGGGCTTTGTTTTGCCCACTGCGCACCAGATGTACAAATTGTTTGCGTCGTTCGACTTCATTCGTTTTCATCTCGGTACCTCCTGATTGTGAGAGTGTGCAGACCAATTACACCTCATGTTCACGATGTAGTGAAGGTTTCGGTTGTTAAAGTGCTGTTTACGATGTCTTGACGGTTCGGCTTATTACGTGTTCACGATCTCTTGAAGGACGACAAGTAGGAAGTAAGAATGCGGATAGAGAGACGAACCGGACAAATCAGACAAATCAGACCAATCAGACAAGTAAGACAAGTAAGACAAATCAGACAAGTAAGACCAATCCGACAAGTAAGACAAATTCGACAAACATAAGGAGACCGATGAACGAAAAAATTTCTCTCACCGGCATCAAACCCAGCGGTACGCCGCACATCGGCAACTACCTGGGCATGATCCGCCCCGCGCTGGCACTGGCGAAGGAGTACCGCGCCTACTACTTCATCGCCGACTACCACGCGCTGACCACCCTCAAAGACGGTAAGGAACTGCGCCGGCTGTCCTACGATCTGACCGCCACCTTCCTGGCGCTCGGCATGAACCCCGACGATGTGGTCTTCTTCCGCCAGTCCGACGTGCCGGAAATTTTCGAGCTGACCTGGATTTTGTCCTGTTTCACCCCCAAAGGGCTGCTCAACCGCGCCCACGCGTACAAGGCCGCGGTGGACGCCAACCTGGCAGCCGGGCACGACCCGGACGCGGGCATCAACGCCGGTCTGTTCAACTACCCCGTGCTGATGGCCGCGGACATTTTGCTGTACGGCAGCCACGTGGTGCCGGTCGGGCAGGACCAGAAGCAGCACATCGAGATCACCCGCGACATCGCCTCCGCCATGAACCACACCTACGGCGAAGAGATTTTCGTGCTGCCGGAGGGGCTGATCCAGCCCGAGGTGGCCGTGATCCCCGGTATCGACGGGCGCAAGATGAGCAAGAGCTACGACAACGTGATCCCCATCTTCGCGCCGCCCAAACAGCTTCGCAAACGGGTGATGCAGATCGTCACCGACTCGCGCCCCATCGAGCAGCCCAAGAACCCGGACGAAGACAACGTGTACAACATTTACAAGTATTTCGCCACCCCGGAGCAGGACAAGGCCATGCGCGAAAAATACCTGCGCGGCGGGTTCGGCTACGGCGAGGTCAAGCAGGAGTTGTTCGAGCTGCTGGAGGCGCACTTTGCCGGGCCGCGCGAGAAGTACAACGCCTACATGGCCGACACCAAAAAGTTGGAAGCCATCCTGATGGAGGGCGCCAAAAAAGCCCGCTACCAGGGCGCAAAGGTGATGAAACGCGCCCGCCGCGCGGTGGGGGTGCGGTACAAGGATCGATAATTGAAACCCGCATGACATCCTCCCCCCTCCCCTCCAAATTCGGGCCTTACGGCGGCCAGTTCGTGCCGGAGACGCTGATGCCCGCGCTGGCGGCGCTGGAAGCCGCGTACGTGGAAGCCCGCCGGGCCCCCGGCTTCGCCGCGGAATTCGACCACCTGTTGAAAACCTACGTGGGACGCCCCACCCCGCTGACCTTCGCGGCCCGCCTGACCGAACACTGCCGCGGCGCGAAAATCTACCTCAAGCGCGAAGACCTGGCGCACTCCGGCGCGCACAAGATCAACAACGCCCTCGGCCAGGCCCTGCTCGCCAAACGCATGGGCAAACACCGCGTGATCGCGGAGACCGGCGCGGGACAGCACGGCGTGGCCACCGCGACCGCGTGCGCGCTGCTGGGGCTGGAATGTGTGGTCTACATGGGCACGGTGGACATGGCGCGGCAGGCCCCCAACGTGTTCCGCATGAAGCTGCTGGGCGCAGAGGTACGCCCGGTGGAGAGCGGCTCCCGAACGCTCAAAGACGCCATCAACGAGGCCATCCGCGACTGGGTCACCAACGTGGAGGACACGCACTATCTGCTGGGGTCCGCGCTGGGGCCGCACCCCTACCCCACGATGGTGCGCGATTTCCAGGCCGTGATCGGCCGCGAGGCGCGCGCCCAGGTGCTGGAAGCCGAAGGCCGCCTGCCGGACGCGCTGATCGCCTGCGTGGGCGGCGGGTCGAACGCCATCGGCCTGTTCCACGCCTTCACCGCGGACGAGAGCGTACAGATGATCGGGGTGGAGGCCGGGGGCGAGGGGATCGCCGGGGGCCGGCACGCGGCCCGTTTCGCGGACCCGCGGCGGGGGCGTCCCGGGGTGCTACACGGTTGTTTCACCTACGTGTTGCAGGACGAGGACGGCCAGATCGCCCTCACCCACAGCATCAGCGCGGGGTTGGATTACGCCGCGGTCGGCCCGGAGCACGCCCGGCTGCGGGAATTGGAGCGCGCTTTTTACACATACGCCACCGATGGGGAGGCGCTGGCCGCGTTCCAGACACTCAGCCGGTTGGAGGGCATCCTCCCCGCGCTCGAATCCAGCCATGCAGTGGCCGAGGCGATCAAACGCGCCCCCGCCATGCCCGGCGGCCTGATCATCGTCAACCTGTCCGGGAGGGGGGACAAGGATTTGGATACGGTGATCAGCGCGTTGGGAAAGTGAAAGTACACAGATAACACAGAAAACGCAGAGAGACACAGAAAAAATCAATCCATTGCAGGTGACAGTCACTTGCGAAGTGACTGTCACCTTGTTTGCACAGATTTTGGACATGAGCCACCCAAAATAAGCGTACGAATATGTCAAGCTCTATTGATCGGATTACCAAAGCCTTGAGCACACCCCGCGCTGCGTTCATGCCGTATTTCACCCTGGGGTATCCCGATTTCGAGACCTCGCTGGACATCGTGCGGGCCTGCGCGCAGGCGGGCGCGGATTTGATGGAACTGGGCCTCCCCTTCTCCGACCCGCTGGCCGACGGGCCGACCATCCAGCACAGCACACAGACCGCGCTGGCAAACGGCACCACCGTGGCCCGCTGCCTGGCCGGGGTGGGTGAGCTGCGCCGTGGTGGAGTCGCCATCCCGCTGGTGCTGATGGGCTATCTCAACCCGATCCTGGCCTATGGGGTCGAGCGTTTCGTGCGCGATGCCTCCCAGGCCGGCGCGGACGGGTTCATCATCCCCGATCTGCCGCCGGAGGAGGGGGAGCAGATGGAGCGGCTCTGCCGGAAAGAGGGGTTGGCGCTGGTCTACCTGCTGGCCCCCAACAGCAGCCCGGAGCGCATCCGGCTGGTGTGCGAGCGGACGGGCGGGTTCGTGTATCTGGTGTCGGTGAGGGGCATCACCGGCGCGCGCGCCACCCTGCCGGACGGATTGGCCGCGTTCGTCGAACGGGTGCGGCCCCAGGCGCGGGTGCCGTTAGCGGTCGGATTCGGCATCTCCACGCCGCAGCAAGTGGCCGCGGTGGGGCAACTGGCGGACGGGGTGATCGTCGGGTCGGCGTTGATCCGCGTGGTCAGGGGGGCATTAGAAGCGGGAGAGGACCCGGTTGAGGCCGCGGGGGCGTTTGTGCAACGGATGGCGCAAAGTCTTCAGCGATAATCAGTAGTCGCAGTCTTATAGCGCAAATTGCCAATTTGCGGGGAGCAAGATGGCATCTTGCTCTTCAATTTCGATCTGCTGATAATTTCTCAGTCGGTTCCGCCTCTTTCAATGCTCAAGAGGTGGTAGAAGGGAACCTGCATGGCCGAATCCACCCATCCCTGGAGATACGGCTTGACAAGGGTATAGGAAATATCATGAAAAAGCGGAATTACCGCGTAATCTTCCAGCAACATGGCTTCAATTTGTTGATAGAGAGTGATACGGCGGAATGGATCGGGTTCGGTACGGGCCTCTTCCAAAAGGGCATCTATTTCGGGATGCTGATAATTGGCAAAATTGAACTGGCTCTCGGAGTGGAAAAGGACGTCCAGAAAGTTTTCGGGATCGGGATAGTCCGCACACCAACCGCTTACGCTAATGTGCATTTCCATCTCCCGCAACTTTTTCGAGAAATTGTCTGGATCGACGTACTCCACCAGGATTTCAACCCCCAAGGCTTGTTGCCACATATCAATCAGAGCGGTGAGAAAGGGGTCATCCGAATCACCATACCCCACTGATCCGATACGAATTGGGGGCAAATTACCTGCATAGGATGAACTGTCCAACAGTTCGCGAGCCATTTGAGGGTCGAATTTCTGGGCTGGGAGTTCAGCGTTGTAGCCCGGCATGGCGGGGGGTAAAACGGAATTTGCTATCAAGGAGCGGTTATCTCGAAACAACTCATTCAACCGGTCTTTGTCTACGGACAACGCGAACGCTTGTCGCACCCGAGGGTCGTCGAAAGGCGGCAGGGTGTTGTTCATTTGAATGTAGGTGGTGCACATTCTAGCTTGTACGTGCAACTCCTGGCTTAACGGGTTATCAGGGGATTCGATTGCTTCGAGATCTTCAGAGCCAACGTGTGCGATATCAATTTCACCGGCCTCATAGTAGGAAACAAAACTACCGGAGCGGTAGAGCAAGAAGACGACGTATGGAATCTGAGCGGGGTCATAGTAGTTTTCATTGCGCTCGAATATGATAGCGTCTTCTTCCCGAAATTCCCTCATTTTGTAAGGGCCGCTGGCATTGGGGTTAAACATCCAGTTTTTGGGGTCGCGCTCGATGTCTTGTTGATCGACAATAAACGAGGAGGGGTAAGTGAGTTTGGCGAGGAAATAAGGCTTCGGCCCGTCAAGCGTAACTTCGAGGGTACGCTCATCGATAACTCGAACGCCGACAATCTCATCCGCGCTCCCTTCAAACTTCTCTTTGAGACCCACGATATCGCCCATATACGTCAGCACAGTGGTGGACTCTGTTTCGGGGTCTGCGGCGCGCTCCCACGAATATTTGACATCTGCAGCGGTAATAGGTCGTCCATCCGTAAAAGCGGCATCTTCTCGAAGCACGAAAGTATATACTGTGCCATCGGGGCTGATTGTCCAGTTTTCGGCCAGGTCTGGCACAATTTGAAGGTCGGGCGATAAACGCACCAGGCCGCTGAAAAGCAGCCCAGAGTAACCACCGGCGCCGTTCAGAGTGGTTGCTGGATCGATGTTTTCGGGATCGGGGTCAAAGCCCATCAACACCAAAGCACCATCTCTCTCCAGGCCGTAGATTTGACCACTGAGCATGGAAAAGGACTCGAACATCTTTGTAATGGACACTCTTCTTGATTCGAGAATGTTCCGCGGCCCAAAAAGCACGATCATATATTGACGGTTGTTCTTGTAAGGTGTGATGACGTGGGCGAGAAATTCAATTTCATAATCGAAGCTGACAATGATCCGTTCAGTAGAAATACCATCAGCTAACACGATTTGGTCTCGTTCGACAAGTTCATAGTCGCTCTCAAAAGTGGTTTCAGCCACAGCAGACGCGAATGATTCTGGGTCCATCCCGCCCTCCTCTGCATCCAAAAACACTTGCGAAAAAACATACATCATAGAAAAATCGTTTTCATTGCTGAACACAGCCCCGTACGCATCATCTTCATCAAGTCGCCACCCAGGCCCATAAATCAAAGAGAAGGCGGCACTGTCGTTTTTATAATAGCCGATTGGGGTGGGCGTTGGAGAGGGGGTAAAAGTGGGTGTCGGAGTGGCCGTTTCAGTGGGGGTAAGGGTAGGGGTCGACGTTTCGGTAGGGCGAGGGGATGGTTTGAGCGAGGGGGTTGCAGAAGGAGTAGGAGATCGTTCAACAGTGGGCGTAGTTGCAGGAGCCGAAAAAGGCAGAGAACATCCTGCCAGAAACAGGATGAACGGAAACCGGAATAGTTTACGGAACATGCAGACTTATCTCCTTTTCATTTTGATGAAAAATCCCACCCCAATCGTGAACAGTACGCCCACCGCAATAATCGCAGGCACGAAAAGAGGGCGTGAAGTGGCTGAAATGCTGTCAGGAAATGCAGATGCGGTTGGGAAAACGGGCGGCGTTGTAGTGGCCCGAGGAGTGGGGGTCAATAGGGGCGATGCAGTAGCTGTCGGGGAGGCAGTTGGCTGAGGGGGAGGGGTTTCCGTGGGAGCGGAGGGAAAGCCTGGGTTCATCAGCGAAAGCGTAGGGATTGGCGTGGGAGAAGGCTGTGCTTCGTCAACTTGTGGCATATCAAAATCTGCTTCGAAGCCCAGAGAGGCACGCCACGCCATGTCCAACTCATTGGTATCGAAACCGTATACTGTTTGCAAGGCAGCCTCGATTGGCTCTCCTGATTGGATGGTAGCAAGAAGCCCGGCCATATTTTTGGGCCCAAATTCGTCCAACAAGTATTGAACCACCATCCCACTCTGGATGTAAGAGAGCGAAGCACTATCTCCATAAGCGGAAAATTGATTTTCCAGAGCGACAAGCCGGGGAAGCGTTTGATTCTCCAGCGCCGCGATGACGAGTTGTCGTTCATCGTCGTCGAGCGATCCTTCCACTACTGTTGCCAAACCCTCATTCAACCACGTGGGAAGATATGCTCCCTTGCAATTGAAAGTGACCACCCCAACCACCAGATGTGCAAGTTCGTGGGGAATAACGCGTTTTGCCCACTCCAAATCGGTTGGGCCAATCCCAATGATTGCAGCATTGAACTCAGGAAATGCCACTCCGCCTGTCCAATTGGGGACAAAAAACACCGCATCTCGAACTTCAGAGGCAGAGGCATACAAAGTTAAGTGGATTTCATCGGTGTAAGAGATACCGAAATCTTGTTCGATACGCCGCAGGCTGTCAGCAGCAATTTGGTGAATTTCATCACCAAAGGTCAAGTCGCCCAAATACCACTGCACAATAATGCCATCTCTTTCAATGGCATTCCATTCGTATCTGGGGTCTTGAACGACGGCGGTTTGCATCGGTGTGGTGTGGATTTCCCCGGTTTCGGTCTCAATTTCCCACTGCCACCACACTTCAACGCCGGGCGGAAGGGTGCCGCTGCGTTTCAGTTCCCACTCCCAGAAATCAGCAACCCTCGTTCCCGGTTCCAACTCCAAATCTTGCCGGGCCACTGAGTTTTGACAGGCGCGGCCATCTGTTCCGTAGAGAAGAGTAACGCGGTCAATAGGGACGTTGGCCTGCACATCAATACGAAAACGCACAACATCAGGAAACCCAAACTCTATGCGATTCTCATTGACTCCAACAGTGGTTTGAAAAAACGCGCTCAGGAAGAAAAAAAACCAGATTGGAGGAAAGCGTGCCGTTGGCATAAAAATATACCCCTTATGGGCTGTAGCGAGACGATATACTGGATAAATATTACCATAAATCGAAACCTACATCGCTAGCGCCTACACTTCGACTCGGCTCAGTGCGGCGCTCACCCGGCGAGCTTACGTCACTTACTCCGTGACCACTACCCCGGCACATTGAGAATTGCTAAAGGCAAAATGGACTCCAAAAGTGCCTGGATGGTTTACAATCACTACATGAAAGATCACCCGGCTTCTCGAACATCCCCTGGCGCGCATCCCGCGCTTATACGCCTTCTCCTCAGTCTGGCCGCAGTATGCCTCACCCTGCTGGGCATGGAAGCGGTGTTCTACGTGTTGGGTGAAGCACGGGAGCAGAGCGAAGGGGTTTCCATCAGCACTTCGCGCAACCTGTACCAGCGCGACGAGTTATTGGCCGCCAGTCCCAGGCCGAATATAGAAGTGCTGGTCGAAAAGAAGCGGGGCGAAGAAGTGGTGTACGCGGTCACCTATGCCACCGATGCATACAGCCGCCGCATCACCCCCATGGATAACCCCGACGACCGGACGCGGTTCGTGCTGTTCTTCGGCGGCTCGTTCACCTTTGGCGAAGGGGTGGAACAAAACGAGACCCTGCCGTTTTACGTCTCCGAGCTGTCTCCCGACTACAAGGCCTACAACTACGGCTTTTTGGGGTACGGCCCCCAACAAATGTTAGCCAAACTACAAAGCGATGACTTTGCCTCGCAAATCGACGAATCCAACGGCATTTTGATCTATACGTTCCTCGACCATCACGTAAACCGGGCTGTGGGTACCGCCCGCATTTACCGCTTCGCTTTTGGGGGCGACTATCTCAATTACGTGCTGCAAGAAGACGGCACACTGGTGCTCGACGGCACCTTCACCACCGGCCGGCCCGTGGCGAGCCGCCTCTATCGCCTGTTCGGAAAAAGCCGCATTGTCCGCTACTTCAAACTCGACTTCCCGCCCATCACGGAAAAACACATCCAGACAACCGCCAAAATCATCGAAGAAGCGCGTGACGCATTCATTCAGAAATTTCCTGACGGAAAATTTTACGTCCTGTTCTTTCCCAACCGCAGCAACCAGTACGGCCCCAGGCTGGCGCCCTACCTGCAAACCGCGGGAATCGAAATTCTCGACTACGCCAACGCCATCCCGGAATACGACGAGATGTGGATCCCCGGCGACGGGCACCCCACCCCACAAACCTACCGGCTTATCGCCGAAATGCTGGTCAACGACCTGGAACTGGCCAACACCCTGGCAGACTGACCACTGAACCTCGACCACTGAACACTGAATACTGAATACTGAATACTGACCACTGATCACCCCCTGTCCAACCACAACTCCCGGTACTGCCGGTTCCAATCCACTGTAAACCGCGCCGCGATCACGGCCCCGGCCAGCGCGCCGATCCAGATCACCACCCCGCGCATCCCCAGCAGCCACAACACCGGCGCGGCCAACACCCCGGCCACCACGCTGGCCCGCGCGCTGTGCCGCATCACCAGCGTCAGCGCCACCAACACCCCCACCAGGACCACGAAACTGAGCGGCGAGACCGCCAGAAACCCGCCCCCCGCGGTCGCCAGCCCCATCCCCCCGCGGAACCCGGCGAACAACGGCCAGCAATGCCCGGCCACCGCGGCCGCGGCGGTCAACCCGACCACCCACTCCGCGGCCCCACCCCGCAAGGCCAGGTATACAGGCACAAATCCTTTCGCCACATCCAGCACGAACACCAACACCCCCGGCCCCCATCCCGCCTGCCGGATGGTGTTCGTCGTGGTGGCGTGCCGCGAACCGGCATCGCGCACATCCACCCCCTGGACCACTTTCGTGACCCACAGCGCAAACGTCAACGATCCAAACAGGTATCCGATCAGCGGAAATAGTAGTAGTTGTATCCAGGGGTTCGAGAACATGGCGCGCTCCGGTTGGGAGTGTCGTACAATCAGATAAACACACAAAAGGGCGTGCGGGCGCGGTAACGTTGACAATTTCGCCCAAATCCAATACAACTCAGGAGAAGGACTTACGCACTTGAAAAGTCGCACACAGACCTCACAGGTCTCAAAGCGTATGGAGATGCCCGGATGCAATCTATTTTGACCTCAGTCGCGGATAACACTCGTTTTTGTCATGGCGAGGGGCGAAGCCCTGAAGCCATCTCCTTCACAGCCCACGATGGGAGATTGCTTCGCCGCTATCGCGGCTCGCAATGA
>JALUWE010000291.1 GCA_027019845.1 Anaerolineales bacterium
TTCGCTCTTCAACACGCGCAGCACCCCCGGCTGCTGTACCAGGGCCGCGCCCAGCGTATCGAACGAGCCGTACCCCACCCCCAGGCCGATCAGCAGGATCAGCACGGGCAGCCAGCGCGGCGCGCGCGCGCGCCAGGAGGCGAACGTGGCCGCCAGCAGCACCAGCCCGATCAGGCTGAAGAACGACAGGTACACCGGGAAGCAAAACACGCAGTAGCTCTGGCCGAGCGCGGCCCAGCCGTGCGCCAGCAAAAGCACACCGAACAACCCCACCCCGAACACCGCCAGCCGAAATTGGGCGCGGCTGTGCCAGTCTTCCCGCCGCGGCCAGAGCAGCGCCAGGCCCAGCACGCCCAACAGCGAAACGAAGTGAAAACGCACTCCCTGCCAGAAGCTCAACACCCGGCTGGACAGGCCGATCTCAGGCCGCCAGACAGGGCGCACCCCGGGCGCGCGGCGGAAGGGGTCGAGGAACGGGGTCAGGCTTTGCGGGAAGTAGGGCGCCCACATGCGCAGAATACCCGGCCAGTACAGCGCGTGTCCCCCCAGGAAGACCAACAGCCCCGCGGCCGCGGCCCACAGCCCGTTGCGTTTGCCGTGCTGCCAGAAAATGTAGGCCAGCGTGAGGGGCAGCACCGGCGTCAGATTGATGCGGGTGAGCGGCACGGCCCCGGCCAGCGCCGCGCCGAGCACCAGCTGCCAGGCGGGGCGTTCGCGGCCGGCGGTGAGGGCCAGCACCCAGACGATCATGCAGGCGGCCAGCCCCTGCGAGGCCTGCACGCTAAAGATTTTGATCATGGCCGGGTTGAGAGCCACCGCCCACAGCGCCAGCGCGGCCCACAGGCTCCGATGCCTGCCGGCTGCCACCCGCCGGACGGTGATCCACAGCCCCAGCAGGGTGAGCGCGGCCAGCGCCAGCGCGAACATCCGCCCGGTGCGCAGCCCCGGCCCAAACCAGACCTGCACGTACCCCGGAATCAAGAACGAGAGCGGCATGTGGTTGGTCCACACGCCATAATCCTGAAACGGGCGAAACTGGCCGCTGGCGAACAGCCAGCCTTTATACAGGTACAGCCCTTCATCGAGGACGGAGGCCTGGGTGTGCGCGTAGCGCCATGCTTGTGCCAGGTAGCGCAACGCGGCGAGCAGGGAGAGCAGGTGAATGAGTCGCGCGGAAATTTTCGGGGAATACTTCACGAGGGCGTGTGTTTGTCTTCCGGGGGGCTGAAACCCGTCGCGCAGGGTTCATGGTGCGATTTGGGGTTCGAGCAGCTCCCAGGAATCACCGCCGTTGGTGGTGCGAACCAGCGCGATTTCACCATCGGCGCGGGCCACGGCCCATCCGGTGGTCTGGCTGACAAAGCTGAACTGGCCGTCCCAGTTGACGGTTTTGACCTGCGTCCAGGTGCTGCCGCCGTCCGTGGAGCGGTAGATGTCGCGGCTCAAGGCCCATACCACCTCGGGGGTGACGAATTGGGGCACGCGGCCGGGGAAGGGGCGGGTGGCCCAGGTCTGCCCGGCGTCTTCGGTGGTGTAGAGGAAGAAGCTGCTTTGCGCGTTCCCGTTTTCGTCGAAGACTTCACATTGCACGGCCAGGGTGAGCGAGAGCGGGGAGAAGAAGGTGGGGGCGTAGGAGGCGCAAAAGGCGGTGTCGAACAGGTCGGGGGCGGAGTCCGGCGCGGGGAGGAATTGCTGTTCCCAGGTCAGGCCGCCATCGAAGGTCCAGTCCACGTACACGGAGGGGTAGGCGTTCTGCTCGTAGGTGGCGATGCCGGTTTGGGCGTCGGCAAAGGCGATGGCGGTTTTACCGGCGGTTTGCAGGGCGGGGTTTTCCATCGGGTCGATGATGCGCTGCCAGGTGGCGCCGGAGTCGGTGGTGCGGTAGAGGTTGATGTATGCGCTGCCCATACCGGCGTCGTGCAGGTTTTCCATCAGCCAGCCGTTTTGCGCGTCCGCGAACACGATGGGCTGGTCGATGATCCAGGGCAGGAAGAAGCTGTCGGTGTCCAGGGGTTGGCTGGGGAGCCAGGTCTGGCCGCGGTCGGTGGTGCGCCAGACGACGGGGCCTTGTTCGGACAGGTAACGGTCGGTGTAGGCGTAGAGCACCCAGGCGGTGTTGGGGTCGAGGAAGAAGGCGGCTGCGGCTTTGGGGGGTTGGTCGCCCTGGGGGGCGGGTTCGGGGGGGGTGACGTCCTGCCAGGTCTGGCCGCCGTCGGTGGTGGTCAGGATGTGGTCGCCTGTTTCGTCCAGCCCGCCGATGGCCCAGCCGTTGGTCTCGTCGAACATGCGGATAGTGGTGATGAGCACGGGTTGGCCGGGGGAGAGGGGCGCGATGCGGTTTTCGACCGGCGCGGGGGTGGGTTCGGCGGTG
>JALUWE010000292.1 GCA_027019845.1 Anaerolineales bacterium
GCAGCGACCGAAGAATCTCCGGAGCGCAGCGACCGAAGAATCCGGAGCGCAGCGACCGCCGGGGCGACCGGCCGGTCGCCCCGACCCCCAATAACCACGCGCCGAACAACCGTCCCCGGTCTCCCGTCCCCGGTCCCCCGTCCCCGGTCCCCCGTCCCCGATAGAAACCCATTCCCCCCTCTCTCTCAATGCCTGATTTCCCCTACGACGTTTACATCAGCTACAGCCCGGCAGACGCGGAATGGGTGCGCGAGTGGCTGCTGCCCCGGCTGGAAAGCGCGGGCATCAAAACTTGCGTGGATTTCCGCGACTTCCGCATCGGCGCGCCCAAGCTGACCGAACTCGAACGCGGCCTGCTCGAAAGCCGTAAAACGCTGCTGGTGCTCACCCCTGCTTTTCTGGAAAGCGAGTGGAACGACTTCGCCAGCGTGATGGTACAGCACCTCGACCCCGCCGCCCGCCAGTTGCGTATCCTGCCCCTGATCCTGAAACCCACCGACCTCCCCCTGCGCATCAACACCCTCGTCCCGCTCGACTTCACCAAGCTGACCGGGCGTCTCGAACAGCTCCCCCGCCTGATCCGGGCCATCAAACCGGACGCCGCGCCCCCGGCAGAGCAGCCCCCGCCCGGGCCGGACATCCCCGCACCCGACATCGAATACACCCCGCCGGCAGCCGCGCGCCCCCTCTCCGCGTACGAACAGGAGATGCGCGACCTGCTCGACTACCTGCGCCGCGGCAAATTGCTGCTCTTCATCGGCCCCGACCTGCCCGAAGCCCTCACCGCCGCCCCCGACCGGTACACCCTCGCCCGCACCCTGGCGCAGGATAAAGGCCTTCCCTTTCCCGGCGAACGAATCCCCGGGAAAAACCTCTCTGTGCTGGCGCAGCAAATCATGGCTGGCGGCAACCGCTACGAATTCACCCAGTTCCTGAAAACAAAACTCACCGGACTGCAACCCGGCCCGTTCTACCACGTGCTGGCACACTTCATCCGCACCACCCGCCCCCAGACGGTTCTCACCACCGCTTACCATCGCCTGCTCGAAGCCAGTCTGGAGGCCGCGGGTGAATACAGCCTGCAAACCGTCACCAACGACGACCTGATCCCCTTCATCGAACCCGGCGCGCCCGTGCTCTACAAACTGTTCGGCGACATCCAGCAGGCCGACCTGATCGTCACCGAACAAGACCTGAACGCGTTCCTCCGCGGGCGCATGGAGGGCCGCCAGACCCTGTTCGACGAGGCCATCCGCCTGCTGCAACGCAACAGCGTGCTTTTCCTCGGCGTCGACCCGCGCGATGCGGCCATCCTCGCCCTGCTGGATGAGGTCGCGCAGGGCAGATTCCAGAACCCCGCGTTTGCAGTCTGGAGCGGCCTGCCCGAAACCGAGGCCAAATCGCTGGAAACCAGCCGCGGGCTGCGGATATTGGAGGTAGACGCGGTGGAATTGGTGCGGTTTTTGGGGGAACAGGTCGAACAAACCACTTGAACGCGGCCTGTCCGGAAAAGTAGTTGAAAAATCATTTCAGCACCTGGCGGAACGGTTTGCAGGGGTTGAGGACAACCGTGCCGGGTGGGCGCCAGGAGGGTAGAAGAAGGAAGCCAAAAAAACTCGCCTTGACCGCACGGATGAAAGACAATAACAGTACTTACGCAGTTGAGACCTCACAGGTCTGCTACCACACGGTGCAAGAAGGTTTGACCCAAAATAGATTGCATCCGGGCATCTCCATGCGCTGTGAGACCTGTGAGGTCCGGGTGCGACTTTTCAAGTGCGTAAGTCCTAACAATAAGCTGTACATGACACTGGTTTTCTTGACGCGAGAAAGACATTTGTGGTATTCTCAGCGGCACTTTCCATTCGTGTCGTACCATGAAAGTGAACGGGGATTGGCATGTTGGAGGAAAACAAGCAGTACTGGATCGGGTTCAACCTGGTGCGCGGTATCGGAGCAGTCAGGCTGCGGCAGTTGCTCCAACACTTTGGCGATCTAAAAACCGCCTGGCACGCCTCCCCCGCTGAACTGCGCGCCGCAGGTTTGAGTGACAAACTCGTTCAAAACGTATCCCTGGCGCGCGCCAACATGGACTTTAACAAAATCCGGCACCGGATTCAGGAATTGGGTGTGCGTGTGGTGACCTGGGACGACGAAGACTACCCCAGGCATTTACGCAGCATCGATCAGCCCCCGCCTGTGCTGTACCTGCGGGGTACGTTGGAAGAAACCGACCACTGGGCGGTAGCGATTGTCGGTACCCGCCGCATCACGGCCTACGGTCGGCAAGTCACCGAGCAATTGGCAACCACCCTGGCTCAGAACGGTGTCACCGTGATCAGCGGGCTGGCGCGCGGCGTGGATTCGGTTGCACACCAGGCCGCGCTGAACGCGGGTGGGCGCACCATCGCAGTGCTGGGCAGTGGTGTGGACCACATTTACCCGCCGGAAAACCGCCAACTGGCCGAGCGCATGATCGCGCAAGGCGCGATCATCAGTGACTACGCGCTGGGCACCCCACCCGATGGGGCCAACTTTCCGCCCCGCAACCGTATCATTTCCGGCCTTTCGATGGCCGTGGTGGTGGTGGAGGCCGGGCGTAAGAGCGGCGCGCTGATCACCGCCCAATTTGCCGCAGACCAGGGACGCGAGGTGTACGCCGTGCCGGGCAACATTACAGCTCCCCAAAGCAAGGGCACAAACCGGCTGATTCAGCAGGGCGCGCACCCCCTTCTTGCGCCCCAGGAACTGCTCGAACAATTGAACCTGTCCCGCATTACCCAACACCGCGAGGCGAGAAAAATTTTGCCCGCCAACGAATTGGAAGCCAAACTGCTCGAGACCATCTCCACACAACCCTTGCACGTAGACGAGATCAGTGTGCAGTGCCAGCTACCCATCGGCCAGGTATCGGCCACCCTGGCGATGATGGAACTGAAAGGCATGGTGCGACAGGTCGGCGGTATGCACTACGTTGCGCTACGCGAGATTCAAGCGGATTATTCTGTGGAGTAGGGGATGGGGACCGAGAGACCGGCAACCTGCAACCAACTAACCAACTAACCAACTAACCAACAACGAGGACACATCTTGGAAGCCTATTGCGTAAAATGTAAAACCAAACGAGAAATATCGAACCCCGAGGCGACGTTTACCGCCTCCGGGACGCCCGCGACGCGCGGCACCTGCCCGGTCTGCGGCACGACCCTGTTCCGCATGGGGCGCACCCCCGCGCACGAGGGCCTCACCCCGCCGGAAAAGGTGAAAAAAGCGCGCAAAAAGCGCGTCCGGCGCAACGGAAAACTGGTGGTGGTCGAATCTCCGGCCAAGGCCCGCACGATGTCCCGCTATCTGGGCAAGGGGTACACGGTCAAAGCCTCGGTAGGGCACGTGCGCGATCTGCTCCGCTCGCAGCTTTCGGTGGATGTGGAGAACGACTTCACCCCCAAATACCGCGTCCCCAACGACAAGCGGCAGGTGGTCAAAGAGATCAAGAAACTGGCCGGCCAGTCCGAGGAAATTTACCTGGCAACCGACCCCGACCGCGAGGGCGAGGCGATTGCCTGGCACCTGATGGAGGCCGCGGACATGGACCCCGACCGGACCCGGCGGGTGGTGTTTCACGAAATCACGCGGCCGGCCATCGAAAAAGCCTTTTCCCAGCCGCGCGGCATCGACATGAATCTGGTGGACGCCCAGCAGGCCCGGCGGGTGCTGGACCGGCTGGTAGGGTACAGTCTGAGTCCCATTCTGTGGCGCAAGGTGCGTGGCCGTCTCTCCGCCGGGCGGGTGCAATCCGTGGCCTTGCGCATGATCGTGGACCGCGAGCGCGAGATCGAGGCCTTCGTCCCCGAAGAGTACTGGACCATCGCGGCCGAGTTGCAGCCCGAAGGCAAAGACGTCACCTTCATTGCCAAACTGCTGAAAATAGACCAGCAGGAACCGCTTCTCGATAGCGAAGAAACCGTGCGGCCCATCGTGGCGGACATGGAGACCGCCTCATACGTGATCACGCGCATCAAGCGCGGCGAACGGCGGCGCAAACCGGCCCCGCCCTTCATCACCAGCACCTTGCAGCAGGAAGCCTCTCGCCGTCTGGGGTACACCGCCAAACGCACCATGGCGCTGGCGCAGCAGCTCTATGAAGGCGTCGCGCTGGGCGAACGCGGCAGCACCGGCCTGATCACCTACATGCGCACCGATTCCACCCACGTCTCCCAACTGGCACAAAACGAGACCCGCGAGTTCATCCGGCAGCGGTATGGAGACCAATACATCCCGGAAACGCCGCACAAGTTTCGCACAAAAGCGCGCCTGGCGCAGGAAGCCCACGAAGCCATCCGGCCAACTTCCGTGATGCGCGAACCCAAAGCGATCAAGGAATTTCTGACGCGTGACCAGTACCGCCTCTACAACCTGATCTGGCAGCGTTTCGTGGCCTCCCAAATGGCCGCCGCCATCTATGACACGCTCTCCATTGATGTGACCGGCAAATCGGAGGCGCATGTTTACCTGCTGCGCGTCTCCGGCTCGACCATCCGTTTCCCCGGCTTTTTGACGGTGTACGAAGAATCGAAAGCAGACAACCAGGCCAACGGTAACGGCACCCCCATTCCGCCCGGCCTGGAGGAGGGTCAGCCCCAAAAACTGGTGCGGCTGATCCCCGAACAGCACTTCACCCAGCCGCCGCCGCGCTACACAGAGGCCAGCCTGGTGCGCGCATTGGAGGAGAACGGCATCGGACGCCCCTCTACCTACGCTCCCACCCTGTCCACCTTGCAGCAACGCGGATATGTGGTGCGGGAGAACAGACGCCTGACCCCCACCGAAACCGGCATAATCGTCAACGATCTGCTGGCCGAATACTTCCCCAACATCATCGACACCGGCTTCACCGCCCGCATGGAACGCGAACTCGACCGCATCGCCTCGGGCCAGCAACCCTGGGTGGAGACCATACGCGAGTTCTACCAGCCGTTTTCCCGGCAGGTCGAACACGCCATGGAGGCCATGCCGGAAGTCAAGATGCAGCCGGAACCCATCGGTCGCAAGTGTCCGGAAAGCGGCCACGAGCTGGTGATCCGCTGGGGGCGGTTTGGCAAATTCATCAGTTGCAGCGGCTTCCCGGAGTGCCGTTACACCGAGCCGTGGCTGGAAAAAATCGGCGTGAGCTGCCCGCTGGACGGCGGCGAGCTGGTCGAACGCCGGACGCGGAAAGGCCGCGTTTTCTACGGTTGCTCGAATTATCCCGAATGCGATTTCACCTCCTGGAAACGCCCTATCCAGCCGCGTTGCCCCAACTGTGGCGGCCTGCTGGTGATGGCGGGAAAAGACCAGGTGCAATGCACCCAGTGCAAAGCGCGATTCCCACTGGCGCAATTTCAGCCCGAAACAGTTCCCGGATAAAAAAAGAAAGCGATGTCGGTTGCGCGTTTGCTAACATTGGTCTACAATTAGCACACAATAAGCACACCTGTTCGGTTTGTGTGCTATCTCTTTGCTTTCATACATTTTTGGAGCAGCAAAATGGACCCAATTCGCGAACGACTTAAAAATCCCGCTGTTGCCGGTATCGTTGGAGCTGTCATCGGCCTGATCATCGGCTGGTTCGTCATTGGCTGGGGGCTTTGGCCCGTTGAGTGGACAGATGCTGCCCCAGCAGACTTGCACCCAGCCTGGCAAGAAGATTATTTGCGCTCGGCGATTGATTCGTTTACCCTCTCTGGGGACGTTGCCAACGCGCAGCGACGTTGGCAGGATTTGGGCAGCGCGGCCGAGGAAACACTCGCCAAAATAGAGGCCAACCCGGGGGCACAAAAACCCGAGGCCATTGCAGCATTCAAGGCGGCCGTCAGAGCAGGCGCGGCCCCGGCGGAAGAAGAGGGCGGCGGAATTTCCCCATTTTTCCTGATCGCTTGTTTTGTCACTTTGGTGTTGGCCGTTGCTCTGGTGGCCATGTACCTCTTCCGCCGCACCGGGACCACCGAGGTCTCCCCTGCCATGCAGGCCGCCGAAGCCACCCGCGAAGCCCAACAAACCGATTACCAGGCCATGGGCGAAGAACCGCCGCTATCGCAATACATGACTACCTACATGCTCGGCGACGATCTCTTCGACGATTCCTTCAGCATCGACTCTCCTGCGGGTGAGTTCCTGGGAGAGTGCGGCGTTGGAATCGCCGAAACCATTGGCGTCGGCGACCCAAAACGGGTGACATCCTTTGAGGTCTGGCTGTTCGATAAAAACGACATTCAAACCGTCACCAAAGTGCTGATGAGCCAACATGCCTTCCAAGACCCTGAAACCCGCGACCGTCTGGCTGCCAAGGGCGAGCCTGTTCTGGCCGCAGCCGATACGCCCGTCATCCTGGAAACCCAGACCCTGCGTCTGAGTGCCCGCATTGTGGATATGTCCTATGGAAGCGGCGCACTCCCGGAAAACAGCTTTTTCCAGCGTATGACCCTGGAACTGGCGGTCTGGCAGAAGTGAGCGTCACCCCCCAACACCAAAAAACGCCCGGTGAAGAACGCCGGGCGTTTTCCATTTACGGTGATGCAACGACGCGCTACTCGATTTTCAAAATTTTCAAACGAATGGTGCCATTCGGCACCCTGGCTGTCACCTCGTCGTTCACCTTCTTCCCCAGCAGCGCCTGCCCGATGGGGGATTCGTGCGAAATGCGGCCTTCTCGCGGGTTGGCTTCATTCGGGCCAACCATGTGATACGTTTCAGGAGGGAAACCTTCCTCCTGAATGGTGACACGTGCACCGATTTCCACCACCTGACGGGCCTGGTGGTTTTCCTCGATGATCACCGCGTTGCGAAGAATCTGTTCCAGTTCCTGAATGCGACCCTCAACGAAGCCTTGTTCCTCTTTGGTGGCAATGTAATCCGCGTTTTCGCTCAAGTCCCCCTGCTCGATAGCAAAACGCAGTCGTTTGGCAATTTCCTCCCGTTTGGGGCCTTTCAGTTCCTCCAGTTCAGCGCGCAGCCTGGCGGCTCCTTCAGCGGTCAAATAATTCGGTTTGTTCATCGTGCTCCTTGTGGTTTGAGTTCGCGTTAGGTATTGGGTCATTGGGTAATTGGGTAATTGGGTAATTGGGTAATTACATCCTGAGCGGAAGGGGAGCGGAGCGAGCCTGTAGTCGAAGGATAGGGATTTGCCTATGCTCGATTCTCAACCTGCCGCCCTGCTTGCGTTTTCACGGACGGGTGATGGGGTTGAACAACTTCTGGTATTCCTCGATGGCATACCGGTCCGTCATGCCGGCGATGTAGTCACAGATGGCGCGCTCCGCGCCGCGTTTTTCGATCAGCTTCTGCACCTGGCGGGGAAGTATCTCAGGCTCCTTGCGGTAGGCCTCGAAAAGCTCACGGATGATCCGTTCGGCTTTGACCGCCATGCGAACCACGCGCGGGTGGCGGTACAAATGAGCGTACAGGAAATCCTTCAATTCGCGGTTTCGGCGGTGCATGTCTTCGCTAAAGCCGATCACGTTATAGGGAAGTCGCTGCAATTCCTCCACGGATTTCACCCCGCTTTCCTTTAAGCGGGCCGCGGTGTGGTGAACCAGATCGGTGACCTCCAGGCCGATCAACCTGCGAATCAGGCGGTGGCGGGTGAGTTCCGGCAATTCGCGCCCCCGCCGCCAGCCCACGTTTTCGACCAGAATCTCCCACAGGGCGATGCCTTCCAGCATTGCGGGAGTGATCATGCTGGAGCGCAAACCGTCGTCCAAATCGTGGGCGGTATAGGCCAGTTCATCCGCGGCGTTGGCGATTTGCGCCTCCAGATGGCCGCGCAATTCGGGGTTGTAATCCGAGGCGTCCGAAATGTCATACTCGGTTTCGTGCTTGACAATACCCTCGCGCGTCTCCCAGGTCAAGTTCAGCCCGCGGAAATCGGGGTAGCGTTTCTCCAGCTTGGTCACGATGCGCAGCGATTGTTTGTTGTGGTCGAACCCGCCGTGGTCTTGCATCAGACGGTTGAGGATCACCTCGCCGGAGTGCCCGAAGGGGGGATGCCCCAGGTCGTGTGCCAGACAGATGGCCTCCACCAGGTCTTCGTTGGCGCCCAGCGCGCGTGCAATCGTGCGCCCGATCTGCGCCACCTCCAGCGTGTGCGTCAGGCGGGTGCGGTAGTAGTCGCCCTCGTAATTGATGAAGACCTGTGTCTTGTATTCCAGCCGGCGGAACGCGGTGGTGTGCAAAATCCGGTCGCGGTCTTTTTGGAACGCAGTGCGGTATTCCGCCTCCCGCTCCGGGTAGGCCCGCCCGCGCGAATCCCTGCTGCGAATGCCGTAGGGGGCCAGGCAATTGTCTTCGTGGGCTTCGAGTTCCTGACGGGTGAAAAGCATGGGGGTGAGTGGGTAATTGGGTATTGGGTATTGGGTAATTACATCCTGAGCGGCAGGGGAGCGGAGCGAGCCTGAAGTCGAAGGATGGGAGGCGGAATTGTGAATGGTGAATTGTGAACGGTTAATTGTGAATTGGGTATTGCATCCTGAGCGGAGGGTGGACGAAGTCCACTCGAAGTCGAAGGATGGGTAATTGAGTAATTGGGTAATTATGCTTTACGTAATGCGCACCTGCCTCTCTTCTGAGTGCGCCAGAGTTTACTCCAGGAGCAAACGGCTGTCAACCATCTTCCGGGGTTGGCGTGGGGGCCCATAAGCCGACCCGGTCGGAGCGCGCCTGGTTCTCGGCCTGGAAAATGGTCGGGCCGCAGGAGAATTCCGAGGCGTAATAGCGCGCCAGTCCCTCGCGCACAAGCTGATAATTGACGAACACCTCCCCCACAATCACATAGCGTAACAAACGGTCGTAACGGTCGGTGTCGTCCGCTTCGGGATCGGCGACCAAAGTGACGCGCTCTCCGCTCACCAGTTCCCGGTTGCGGGCGGTGGCCTCCGGCCCCATCCGTTCGGGCGGGGTCACGTTGGTCTCCGGCGTGTCCACCCCCAGGTAGCGCACGGTAAAACTGGTCAGGCCGACCTGAACCACGATGGTATCCCCGTCGATCACCCCGGCCACCACCCCGCTGACCCGCTCGCCATCCGGCGGCAGGCAAGACATCACCTCCACCGCGGGCAGGGTGGGGCTGGGTTTGGGGGTGCGCGAGGGCCGCGGCGTGCGCGAGGGGAGCGGCGTTTCCGTTGGGGTGTGTGTCGCAGTCGGGGCGGGTGTTACGCTCGCGGTCGGGGAGGCGACCGGGGAGGCTGCCGTGGGCGGAGCAGAAGTCCGGCAGGCAGCCAGGAACAGACTCAAAAACAGGCATACGAGCAGAGTTCTCATGGTAACTCCTCGGGCGGTGCGAACAAACGCGTCCCTGGCCGCGCGCCCAGCAGCGCGTCCCGCACCCGGCCAGGTTGCACGCCGTCGAAGATCAGCGTCTCCAACCCCGGAATTTCCGCTACCAGCCGCAGCATCTCCGCCACTTTGGAGGCCATGCCGCCGGTCACGTCCGTGGCCGCGGAGCCGCGCACACTCGCCGCGGGCGTTTGGGGGGTGATTTCGGGCAGGATGCGTGTGCAGGCCGGGTAGTCGGCCCACACGCCCGGTTCGATCCCGGCGATCAGGATGCGCGCCGGATGCAGTTGCCGCGCCAGGTGCGCGAACACGTCTTCGGTCGAGAGTACCGTGCCCCCGCGGCGCAAATCGAAGGCCACGTCGCCGTGCACCACGGGCAGCAAACCGGCCTGGAGGGCCAGGCGCAGGGGGGTCAGGTCCCAACGGGTTACTTTTCCATCCTCGGCCAGCGCGGCGGCAGAGGGGGAAAACACCATCGCGGGCAACCCGGCCGCGTGCAGCGATTCGACCACCATCCGCGTCAACGCGCTGGCCTGCCGCCAGACCTCCGCAAAGCCGCGCCACCCTTCGGGGGTGCGCACCCCGTCGCGGGTGCCGTGTTTGGCCGCGGGCACGTGCCCGAACGAGCCGGACCCATGCCCGAGCACGAGTTGAAGCTGGGGGCGCGTTTCTTGCGCCTCCGCAATTTCCTTTGCCAGGCGCGCCAGAACATCTTTCCGCGGCGTGCTGGCACGGGTCTTATCGGTGATCAGCGAGCCGCCGAGTTTGAGGAATGCGAGTTGGGAGTTTGGTGGGTGCATCCTGAGGGGGATTGGGGATGGGGATAGGGAGTGGGGATGGGGATAGGGAGTGGGGATTGTGAATTGTGAATTGTGAATGGTGAACGGTTAATTGTGAATTGGGGATTACATCCTGAGCGGAAGGCGGGGAGGGTTCGTATCGCACTACGGCTGCTCGTAGTCGAAGGATGGGTAATTGGGTTGTCATTCTGAGGGAGCGAAGCGACCGAAGAATCTCCCTCAAGTCGAAGGATGGGGATTGGATATTGAGTAATTGGGTAAGTGGGTAATTGGGTAATTGCGCCTTATGCTGTATGCTCATCCACGCGGGTCACAATGGTTCTGGCTGCTCCGGCGGCTTGCAGGGTGTGTGCGAGCTGGGGGGCGCGTTCGGGAGAGGCCAGCGCGATCATGTTGCCACCGCGCCCGCCGCCGGAGAGTTTCGCGCCCCACGCACCGGCCTGCTGTGCGGCGTTCACCAGCCGGTCCAGTTCCGGGGAGGAGACCCCGATCTCGCGCAACAGGGCGTGGTTTTGGTTCATCAACGGCCCCAGGGCTTGGGGTTGGCCGTTCTCGATGGCCTGACGGGCCTGGCGCACGATCTGTCCAAC
>JALUWE010000293.1 GCA_027019845.1 Anaerolineales bacterium
CAACTTAAAGCTGGAGGTGGAAAACCTGAAACACCTACGACCCATCGAAGCGGATCGCGATGCGTTGCAAAAGGTTTTCTACCACCTGATCAACAACGCCATCAAATATACGCCTGACGGCGGCACGATCACGATTTATGGGAAACTTTTGCCCGAAGGGAACCCCACGCTGGACTCCGCCGGGGTGGAAGTGGTTATCAAAGATACCGGCATCGGGATCGACCCTCAAAACCAGGAGCTTATCTTTCGCAAATTTTATCGCACCGGGGAAATCGGGCTGCACTCGACAGGGCATACCAAGTTCAAAGGGGCCGGTCCCGGTTTAGGGCTTGCCATCGCCCAGGGCGTCGTCGAGGCGCATGGCGGCAAGATTTGGGTAGAAAGCCCGGGGTACGACGAAAAAGAGCTACCCGGCAGCCAGTTCCACGTCGCTCTACCCCTACGCCAAAACCATAATCCGCTCAGCGGAACCACTTCGGGTAAGGAGTAAGATGTATACCGCTGCATCAGGGCTTTTCAGAGTTCCTACGCTCACGGTCAAAGGGTAGAGGAAGGCAGTGCCCTCCCCTACCCAGTACCCAGCATCCTCAACAGCAAGTGCAATTGCTCAACATCGTCGTCAGGCTGCCTCTGCCGGATAATGGCTTGCAACCCGAAATCGACCCATGCACCGCAGCATACATGCACGTTCCGGCGGGCTTCTCAAAAAAACCGTGGAGTTTGTAGTGGATACCAAAGTTTTGATTGCTCTCTTGCTCGTAATTGGGCTGGTGGTCATCATCAACGGCGCGCTCGTTCTAATGATGCGCAGAGGTCGCGATCTCGAGCACATCGAAATGTGGAAAAGAGCGGCTCATCGCGCCCGCAATCCCTGGAAAGAGGAAGATCAAGCCCTGCAAGAGCTATCCAGGCTTGTGGCACAATTCAAAGAAAAGGAAGAGGGCGGAGAAAACGAAGCTTAAAACCTTTCTCTAATAGCCGTATTATTAATTTCTAATAAAAATATGATATTCTTGGCTCGAGTCAGGGCGTCTCAGGCCGTCTGGACTCGTATATGCAATCTGAACAGGAGACTCCTAATGAAATTGTCCAAACTGGTCATCTTGAGCTGGTTTTTCGTTTTGCTGCTGGCGGCCGCGGCCTGCAGCACACTCATCAATGTCGATGCACTCGAAAACACCCCTGTCCCGCAACAACAGCAGGGAGAGGTGTCCACGGATGACCCGGCAGACCCGTCCTCAGGCGAATCCCCCGGCAACACAACCCCACCGAAGAGCGAACCCGGCACAGGCGCAGACACAGCCCTGACCCCGCCCTCCGATCTGGGCGATTTGTTCGCACCATTCTGGGAAACCTGGGACATTCTGCACGAGGAATTCGTCGACCAACCCCTGGACGACGAGGCCATGGCGCAGGGTGCCATCAACGGCTTGCTCCAAGTCAGCGCGTTGGCAGACATCGCAGTGGATGATAAAACCGCCCTGGATTTCGCTGCTGCTGGCGGCACGCCTGCCGAACTGCAAAACACATTCATCCCCTTTTGGAAAGCCTGGATCCAGTCTACCGCGCCAAAAGATGTCACCCTCATGCGGGCGGCCATCAACGGAATGATCGAATCCCTGGGGGACCAACACACCTCCTACATGGACCCCGATCAATTCACCCAGGCCAACATCCCGCTGGAAGGCGAGTACGAAGGCATTGGCGCCTGGGTGGACCCGAATGGGGAGTATCTCACCATCGTCAGCCCCATGCCCGGCTCCCCCGCGGAAGAGGCCGGATTGCAGCCTGGAGACCAAGTCATCAAAGTGGACGGCGAGGATATGACCGGCGTGGACGGCAATCTGGTCATCCGGCGGGTGCTCGGCCCGGCGGGCACCCAGGTCACGCTCACCATCCGCCGGGAAGGGGTGCCCGACCTCTTCGATGTCACCATCACCCGCCAACGCATCGTGATCCCCAGCGTGGCGGGCGAAATGCTCGATAACGACATCGCTTACGTGCAGCTCTTCACCTTTGGCGAACAAACCACCGAAGACCTGCGCGACATCCTGGCCGAGTTGCTGCAAAACAACCCGCGCGGCCTGATCCTCGACCTGCGCAACAACGGCGGCGGCTTTCTGCGCACGGCTGTCGAGGTAGCCTCGGAATTCATCGAGGAGGGAGTCATCATGTACGAGGTGTATGGGGACGGCAGCCGCGACACCTACCGGGCACTGGGCGACGGGCTGGCTACCGACATCCCCATGGTAGTCTTGATCAACGAGGGTAGCGCCTCGGCCTCGGAAATTGTGGCCGGCGCGCTTCAGGACTACGGACGAGCCACGCTGGTAGGGACAACTTCTTTCGGGAAAGGTTCTGTTCAAA
>JALUWE010000294.1 GCA_027019845.1 Anaerolineales bacterium
GAAGAATCCGGAGCGCAGCGACCGAAGAATCCGGAGCGCAGCGACCGAAGAATCCGGAGCGCAGCGACCGAAGAATCCGGAGCGCAGCGACCGTCGGGGGGGGCGACCGGCCGGTCGCCCCGACCTCTAATAACCACGCCCCGGTCCCCCGTCCCCGGTCATCCGTCTCCTCTCCCCCCATCGCAAGCGAGATTCTTCGCTATAGCTCAAAATGACATAAGCAACAGCTGGGACCTCACAGGTCTACTACCACACGATGCAGGAAGATTTTACCCAAAAAGATTGCATCCGGGCGTCTCCATGCGCTTTGAGACCTGTGAGGTCCGGGTGCGACTTTTCAAGTACGCAAGCTATTCTGGAGCGTTATTTTGTGCCGGATGCGCCGTACAGGCTCACACCGTTCGCCTGCCGCTCAGGATGCTAACTCGAACGCCAGACTCCCGTAGTGTACCACTCATTCAATACTTTTTCCTGCTCTGGAAGGTTCAGGCGAAAGATGTTAGACTCTGATTCCACGGGCGGGACCCGCACAGTGACGGATTTCTCTATGGTCGATACCTTGCTCAACGCTCCTTTTTGGGTTTTCATCATCAGCCTGCTGGCCGCGGTGTTGCTCTGGCTGGCCGCGGACCAGTTTCGCGATCAGATTCTGGCCGACAGCCACCGGCTGGTGCGCGAGGTGGCTTTGCGTTACTTGCAGGTGATGATCGTGTTGTTCACCTTCGCCCTGATAGGCGTGGTGTGGTCTGTGGGGCGGATGGTGTCCCAGGCCTTTGGAGGGGGACCCGCCGCGGCCGCGCCCACACCGTCTCCCTCCCCGGAATGGACTCCCACCCCGCAGTCCATTTTCGACGTTCCCGCGGCCACACCATCCCCTACGCTACCGGTACAGCCCGCCTCCTCCGCGGCCATGCCGGAGGGGAACAGCGACCCGGACCTGTCCGAAGTGCGCACCGCGATTGTGGTCGGCACCGGTGGCGTGGGGTTGAACATGCGTGACCAGCCCGGGCTGGCCAGCACCATCGTGGGCGTGGTCGCGGAGAGCGAAACCGTCACCATCCAGGGAGAGAGCCGCGAGGTGGACGGCATCACCTGGTATCTGGTGGTGGCCCCGGACGGCCGCCAGGGGTGGGTGGCCGATCTGTACCTCGACATCCAGCCCTGAAGGGGCCTGAAGGGAACGGAGGTATAATTTGGAATGCGAAAAGAAAGGATTTGATCGATGGCTGAGTTGAAAATGACCGCCCCTGGGAGGAAATCTATCCGGCCGCTCGTGGCATCTGCCCTTGCCAACGAGTTGCGGTTGCTCGAATCGGGGATTGAGCACACCCGGGAACGCCCCCGGTTGTCGAAAAGATTGCGAGAAAAAGCGGATTTGCGCAAGGGGATTGAATTGGTACAATGCCCTCTATCGTAGCCCTTGACATCGAAACCACCGGTCTGGACCCGCGACGCGACGCCGTCATCGAGATCGGCGCGGTGCGTTTCAACGGGCGCCGGGTGGAAGCCGAATGGCAGTCCCTGATCAACCCCCGCCGCGCCATCCCCCGTGCGATCACCCAACTGACCGGCATCAGCAACGAGATGGTGTCCCGCCAGCCCACCCTGGAGGAAGTGCGCGCCGATCTGGAAGCCTTCGTCGGCAACGACCCCATCCTGGGGCACAACGTCACCTTCGACCTGGGATTTTTGCAGCCGCGCGGCCTGTTCCCCAACAACCAGGCGTTGGACACCTACGCCCTCGCCGCGGTGCTGCTGCCGCGTGCTGGGCGTTACAACCTGGGCGCGCTGGGCCAGGCCCTGGGCATCCCGTTGCCCGCCTCCCACCGCGCGCTGGACGACGCCCGCGTCACCCACCAGATTTTCATCCAGCTGCGCGAACGCATCCGCCAGATGCCCCTGGATTTGCTGGCCGAGATCGTCCGCCTGGGAGACCACCTGGACTGGGGCGGCGAGTGGATTTTCCGCCAGGTGCTGCGCGAACGCGCCCGCGAAAAAGTCGGCCCCCGCCGGGTGGAAGACCACGATCACGGGCCGCTGTTCCGCCGGGGTCGCGCGCCCTTCGACACCCGCCAACCCCAGCCGCTGATCCCGGACCCCGAAGCCACCCCGCTGGACCCGGAAGAGGTAGCCGCCATCCTCGAACACGGCGGCGAGTTTTCGCGGCATTTTCCCCACTTCGAGTACCGCCCCGAACAGGTCGAGATGCTGCGCCACGTGGTCTGGGCGCTCTCCGAAAGCCGGCACCTGATGGTCGAGGCCGGCACCGGCACCGGCAAAAGCGTGGCCTACCTGATCCCGGCCGCGTTGTGGGCCTTGCAGAACAACACCCGCGTCGTGGTCTCCACCAACACCATCAACCTGCAAGACCAGCTGATCAACAAAGACATCCCGGACATCATCCAGGCCCTGAACATCCCGCTGCGCGCCACCGTGCTCAAGGGACGCGGCAACTACCTGTGCCCCCGCCGCCTGGAATCCCTGCGCCGCCAGGGGCCGGAGACCTCCGACGAGATGCGCGTGCTCGCCAAAGTGCTCATCTGGCTGCAAGAGACCACCAGCGGCGACCGGCAGGAGATCAACCTGAACCAGCGCGGGGAGCGCGCGGTCTGGGAACGTCTCTCGGCCGCGGACGACGCCTGCACCAGCGAGACTTGCCTGAACCGCATGGGGGGCATCTGCCCGTTTTACCGCGCCCGCCAGGCAGCCCAAAACGCGCACATCATCATCGTCAACCACGCGCTGCTGCTGGCCGACGTCGCCACCGGCAACCGCGTGCTTCCCGATTACCAATACCTGATCGTGGATGAGGCGCATCACATGGAATCCGCGGTCACCAACGCGCTCAGCTTCCGCGTCTCGCAGGCCGAGGTGGAGCGGGTGATGCGCGAGCTGGGCGGCCCGAACGCCGGGGCCATGGGGCGGCTGCTCACCGCGCTGCAAGACACGGTCCCGCCCGGCGAGTTCGCCGCGGCCAACCAGCTCGTCGAGCAGGCCACCAATTACGCCTTCCACTTCCAGAACCAGAGCCGAAATTTCTTCATCGCCATCGACAATTTCCTGCTCGAAATGCGCGAAGGCCGTGACCTGGGGCAATACGCCCAACAGGTGCGCATCCTGCCCGCCACCCGCACCCAACCCGCCTGGCTGGAGGTCGAAATGGCCTGGGACGAGGCCCAGCACAGCCTCAAAAGCCTGCTGGCGAACCTGGAACAGATCGGCCAGTCGCTGGTAGACCTGCTGGAGGGCGGGTACGAGGAGATCGAAGACGTGTACGGCGATCTGGCGAACGTGTACCGCCGCCTGGGGGAGCTGAACGAGAACCTCAACGGCCTGGTCTTCAAACCCGATCCCGACCGGATTTACTGGGCTGAAATCCAGTCCGATGGCCGCCGCCTGTCCCTGCACGCCGCGCCGCTGCACATCGGGCCGCTGATGCAAAAACACATCTGGCACGAAAAAGCCTCCGTCATCCTGACCTCCGCCACGCTGACCACCCACGGCGAATTCGACTACATCCGCAACCGCCTGTACGCGGAGGAGGCGGACACCATCGCCCTCGGCTCGCCCTACGATTTCGAGAGTCAGGCGTTGCTCTACCTGATCGACAACATCCCCGAACCCTCCGACCGCCACGGCCACCAGCGCGCGGTCAACCAGGGGTTGGTCCACCTCTGCCGCGCCACCGGGGGCCGCGCCCTGGTGCTGTTCACCTCCTACGCCCAATTGAAGGCCACCGCCAGCGCCATCAGCGGCCCGCTGGCCGAGCACGGCATCATCGTGTACGAACAGGGCACCGGGGCCTCGCCGCACACCCTGCTCGAGCATTTTCGCACCACGGATCAGGCCGTGCTGTTGGGCACGCGCTCCTTTTGGGAGGGGGTGGACGTGCCGGGGGAGGCGTTGTCCGTGCTGGCGATCATCAAACTGCCCTTCGACGTGCCCTCCGACCCGATCATCGCGGCCCGCTCCGAGACGTTCGAGAACCCCTTTCAGGAGTACTCCCTGCCCGAGGCCATTTTGCGCTTCCGGCAGGGGTTTGGCCGCCTGATCCGCACCAAATACGACCGCGGGGTGGTGGCCGTCTTCGACCGCCGGGTGCTCACCAAACGCTATGGCCGCCTGTTCGTCGAATCCCTGCCGCCCTGCACCCTCCGCCGCGGCCCCCTCCAACGCCTGCCCGAAGAGGCGGCGCGGTGGTTGAACGTGTAGTTTCTTTCGATGAACCGCGCAATTTTGGCACTTTTCATGCTGGCTGCTTCCCTGGTCGTATTTTCATCCTCCTTCGCCCAGCAGCCCTCGCCCCCCACCCTGATATCCATCGCCTCCACCGGCGAACCCGGCAACGCCTGGTCGGGCGCGCCCTCCATCTCCGCGGATGGCCGCTTCGTCGCCTTCGCCTCCCAGGCCGACAACCTGGTCCCCGGCGACACCAACGGCGTGGCCGACATCTTCGTCCGCGACCGGCTGACCGGCCAGACCGTGCGGGTCTCGGTGTCCACGCAGGGGGAGCAGGCCAACGCGGCCTCCGCGCGGCCCGCCATCTCCGGCAACGGGCGTTTCGTGGCCTTCGAGTCGCTGGCCTCCAACCTGGTCCCCGGCGATACCAACGGCGTGTCCGACATCTTCGTCCATGATCGGCTGACCGGCCAGACGCGGCGTGTGTCCGTGGGCAAAGACGGCCAGCAGGCCGACGGCTGGTCCGAGCAGGTCAGCATCTCGTATGATGGCCGTTACCTGGCCTACCAGACCCTGGCGGGCAACCTGGTGCGCGGGGACGACAACGAGGACTGGGACGTGTACATCTACGACAACGGCGTGACCGGCAACGTGATCCGCGCCTCGGTGTCGAGCGAGCGGGAGGGCGGGGAGGCGGCCTCTTACGCGCCGGCCATCTCCGGCGACGGGCGCATCATCGCGTTCGTGTCCGAGGCGGACAATCTCGTCCCCGGTGACACCAACGGCCAGCCCGATGTGTTCGTGTACCATCGTGTGCTGGCGCAAACCACGCGCGTCTCGGTGGATGCCAGTGGGGGGCAGATCGCGGGCGGTGCCGCGTTCGCGCCGGACATCTCGTTCAGCGGGCGCAGCGTGGCCTTCGCGGTGCGCAACGACCAGGGGGTGCAAATCTACCGCCGCGACCGTCAGGAGAACACCACCACGTTGCTGGCCAGCCTGCCCTTCACGGAGGTGGTGTTTGCGTTGGCCGCCAACGGCCGCGCGTTGCTCTACCGCGGCGGGGGGGAAGGCGGCGAGCTGGTCTGGAAAGAGCTGCGGGGCGGGGAAACGCGGCCGGTCTCGGCTGGGGCCGGGGGGTTTGCGCTGTCTGCGGATGGGGGGCTGGTGGTGTATGGCGCCCGGGATGCTGCGTATAGCCAGGTTTCAATGGTGGCGCTAAACGACCTCTACCCCGCGGCTGCCTACTTCGTCGCCGGGCAGATCACCGGCCCCCTCGGGCAGCCCCTCGCGCTGGTCACCGTCACCGATCCGTTCGGTAACCGCACCCGCACCGGCCTGGACGGTCGCTTCTGGCTCAGCGGCTACCCCGCCGGTGATCTCACCCTCACCTTCGCTAAAGAGGGGTACAGTTTTCAGCCCTCTGTATTCCGTATTCAGTTATCCGAAGATGTGGCGGATGTGGCCGCCGTGGGGATGCCCCTGGATGTGCTCGACGAAGCCCGTCTCGACCTCGGCATGCCCTACAACTTCGACCGCGGCTGCCCCGACCCGTTCGTGGGTTGTGGCGGGCCTTTTCACGGCTTCTACGCCGGTTACTGCACCGATCTGGTGCTGGACGCCTACACTTTCGGCGTGGATTTCGACATCCAGTTCGACCTCGAGCAGGACGCCAACGCCAACCCGGCGCACTTCTACCGCTGGCGCAACGCGCGCAACACCCACGACATGTGGCGTTTCTTCTCCTACACCGGCCAGATGCTGCCCAACGAAGCCCCCTACCTGCCCGGCGACATCGTGTTCTTCGATTGGACCGAAGACGGCGAGATCGACCACGTCGCGCTGGTCTCGGAGGTGGACGAAAACGGGCGCCCCACCATGTTGCTCGATGCCACCGGCGTGATCGAGCAGAACCCCTCCGGGCTGGCCGCGGAACTCGAATGGCAGCCGTTCCACGAACGAACCGTGCGCGGCCACGCGCGCTGGTCGGGCGCGTACCAGCCGTTCGTGCCGGGCGGGTTCCCGCAAGGGTTGCAGGTGTTGCAGATCGCGCTCAGCGGCGGCGGGCTGGATTTGCGGCTGGTGGACGGTGCCGGTAACGCGCTCTCGGCCACCGAAAACAGCCTGCCCCGCGGGGCATACTACGATTTGGTTTGGGAGCGCACCGCCGCAGTGCTCGACCCGCTGGCCACCGGGGGGCAGTTCAGCCTCGAAATCCGCTCTCAAAGCGACCAACCCGTGCCCTTTTGGCTGACTATCCAGGTGGTGGATTCCGGGCGTTTTACCGGGCGGGTGGAATCGCGCGGCACCCTGCCCCCGGGCGGGGTGAAGGTGATCCCCATCATGGTGCGCCCCGCTGCGGAGGGCGGATTGCTCCTGGAAGCTGCGCCCTCGCGCGCCCCGAAGATCAAGGGAATTTTCATAAAGCCGTGAGAGGGGTGCCAGCCGGGTGTTCAGAGGGCAGACACGGATTGGCAGGACTTCCTGAATGTTTTGTGGGGCGTGCGGGGTGCGATGTGCGACGTGTCAGGTGCGACCTTCGATCTCTAACCTTCGACCTACTGATTCTCGATTCTTGATTCTCGATTCCCGATCATGAAACGTCTCCCCCTCCTCATTTTCCTCCTCGCCCTCCTCGCCTACACCCCCTCGCCTGCGGCCCAGCCCCCGCGCCCCCCCGAACCGGACACGCGCGCCCAGATCGAGGCCGCGCTGCGCGACGCGGTGCAAAAGAACGCCGAACTCGCCCTCGCCTACCTGATCTACGACACGGGTATCGACCGCCTCACCCTCTCCCCGGACGAACGCTGGGCCGCCATCTGGATCAACAGCCTGGACCCCCAAACCGGCGCGGTGGTGCCCACCGAACCCGGCCTGGGCATCGCGGTCAAACAGCGCGGGCAGTGGGTGGTCTACCTGCAAAGCGACCCGCAATGGGCTTCCATGCTGGCCTCCTTGCCCGATTCCGTCATGCCGCCGGAAGAAAAACAAGCCTGGCAGCAGATGTACCTGCTCGGCAACTGCAACACAAGCGGCATCGGCCCGTTTGGCGGCTACCTGCTGCCCTGGGAAGAAGGCTTCTCCGTCTACCTCACCCGCAGCATCACCCACCACGACCCGCCCGACCCCACCGGCTCCATGCACTACGCATTCGACTTCGCCGCACCCTGGCAGAGCGGCGGCAGCCCCATGTTCGAGCTATACGCCTCCAAAGCCGGTACCGTCAAATACACCCGCTGGACCCAGCCCAACGGCGACCCCACCTCCCCCGGCAACTACATCGTCCTCGAAGACACCACCACCACGCCCACCTCCTACCAACTCTACCTGCACATGGCACAGGACAGCATCCCGCAGGCCTTGCGCCAGCCCGGAACGTTCGTGCTGCAAGGCCAGTTCCTCGGCCTGGCCGACGACACCGGTATGAGCACCGGCAACCACGTCCACTTTCAAGTCCACACCAACCCGGATTCCTACTGGGGATGCTCCGTAGACGTCACCTTCGACGACGTGGACATCAACGGCGGCCGGCCGCGGATGCCCTCCGAAGCCTCCACCTACCCGCAATACGGCAGCCAGGGACAATCGCTCTACACCTCCGGCAACACCGTGGCCTTCGCCGACACCACGCCCCCCCTCGGCGGCCTGTTCGCCCCCGCAACCGGGCAGGTGATCACCCAAACCCTGATCACCCTCGACGGCTGGGCCCTTGATTTGGAAAGCCCGCTCGAAGAAGCCTACTTCCAGGTTAACTTCGATGGCACGTGGCAAAAAGTCGGCCCCTCCTTTACCGAGGTGCTCTTCCAATACACCTGGGACGTGTGCGCCGCCGCGGTGCCCGACGGCCCGGTCAGCGTCGGCGTGTACGCTCGCGACGCGGCCGGCAACCAGACCACGGCCACCGGCATCGTCCAGTTTTTGAAAGACGCCGCCTGCAACCCGCCTCCCCCGGCCTGTGATCCGGCGCCCGGTCAGGCCGCCTTGTTCGGCCAACCCAACTACCAGGGAAGCTGCGTGGTGCTCGATCCAGGCGTACACATCATCACGCTGACCCAAACCGGAACGCTGACCGCGCTCTCCGGGGGGATGGCTGCCCTGGCCGGGTTCGCGGCCGCCCCCGGCGGCGGGGATGTCGGCTCGATCCGCTTGGGGAACGGCGCCGTGCTCAGCCTGTACCGCGAACTCACCTTCCAGGGCCGCGGCCAGACCTTCACCCAAGACGACCCCAACCTGTCCGACGACTGGATCGGCACCCGGAACATCATCCTGGCCCTGGTCGAGAGCACAACCACCGCGCCCATCACCCCCCTGCCCGCCTGGCCCGCCTCCGGCGCAGCCTTCCCCAACGGCAGCTCCCTCACCCTCACCTGGGACGATGCCGGCAGCGCGGCAGAATTCCAGGCCCGCCTCCGCACTTCCCCCACCCAAACCATCACCTCCACCTGGGAGGCGGCCGCGTTTTGGCCCCTCGGCTCGCTCACCACCGGCGTCTACACCTGGCAAGTGCGCGCCCGCAACCCGGTCGCCACCACCGCCTGGAGCGCAGCCTACACCTTCACCCTGGACGCCGCGCCCATCACCCCCTCCCAGACCATCACCGCGCCCCTCACCGAAGGCTTCGAGACCACCACCACCTGGCGCGCCACCGGCCTGTGGAACCTGCTCAACGACCCGGACGCAGCCCGCGGCGGCGATTTCAGCTGGTGGTACGGCGAACCGGCCAGCGACTTCGCCAACGGCACATACGACACCGCCGCACCCAACAGCGGCAGCCTCACCTCCCCGCCCATTTTCATCCCCGACACCGGCTACTTCCTCCGGTTTTGGTCCTGGTACGAAACCGAGGGGGACGGGCAGTGGTGGGACCAGCGCTGGGTGCAGATTTCCGTAGACCGCGGCCCCTTCACCAACCTGTACCAGATGCGTGACGACCCCTCCGGCTACTGGGTGCAAAGCCCCTACCTCGACCTCACCCCCTACGCCGGACAGACCGTCCAGATTCGCTTCTACTTCGCCACCCTGGACGCCCGCCACAACGCGTACCGCGGCTGGCTGGTGGACGATCTGACCATCGACGCCAACCCGCCCCCGGCCTGTTCCCCCGCGGACGAGCCGAACGACACCCCGGCCAACGCCACCCCCCTCTCGGACGGCGGCCAGTACACCGGCGAAATCTGCCCCGCCGGGGACGTGGACTACTTCACGTTCACCGCCGCGGGGGGCGAACGCCTGCGCGTGGACGTGGACGCGGCCGCGCGTGGCTCCCCCCTCGACCCCTACCTCTTCCTGCTCGATCAAGACGGCACCTCGATCATCGCGGAAAACGACGACGAAGTGCCCGGCAACCTGACCGATCCCCTGCTGGCGTTCACCCTGCCCTACACCGGTACGTATTACCTGAAATTGCGCGCCTGGGACCACCCGGCCGCGGGCGGGGGCCAATACGTCTACACCTTCACCCTCTACCTGGACCGCGACGACCCCGTCATCCAATCCTTTACCTACACCCCCATCGAACTGGATGTGAGCAACCCGCCCCAGGTCATCACCCTGACGATCACCGCCAGCGACGCGGACAGCGGCGTGGGCTGGGTCACGTTTCTGTACCACTCCGCGGACTGGCTGAACGACGACTGGATCGAGATCGCCACGGACACGGACGGCTCGGACGGCTGGGCTGTGGGCTGGGACCCCGCCGCGTTGCCCCTCGAACACGGTATAGGCCTGGCCGCGCGGGTGTACGACCGCGCCGGCAACCTGGCCGTGACCGGCATCTTCGATGTGTTCACCATTTCCAGGCTGTATTTGCCGGTGGTACTGCGGTGAGACCCCCAACCTGGCGGGGAAGGGTTCGGTAAACGTTGCTCGCTAAAACAAGGAACACGCCATGCCAAAAGTTCAACTCAACGCCCCTGCTCCTGATTTCACCCTTCCCGATTTCCGCGGCAATCCGGTTCGCCTGGCGGAGTTTCGCGGGCAAAACGTACTGCTGGTTTTCAACCGCGGTTTTCTGTGACCGTTCTGCCGCGCACACATGGCGCAGTTGCGTCGGGACTATGAAAAGTTTCAACAAGCCAACACGGCTGTCCTGGTTATCGGCCCGGAAGATGCCAGGGCTTTCAAGAAGTATTGGGAACAAAATGCCCTGCCCTTTACCGGCCTGCCAGACCCCAAACATCGCGTTCTGAAGTTGTACGGGCAGGAGATCAAGCTTTTCAAGTTGGGGCGTATGCCCGCTATGGTGATTGTGGATCAAGAGGGGGTGGCGCGCTTCGTTCATTACGGCCACAGCATGAGCGACATCCCCGAAAACGCCGGTGTGCTGGCGACGTTGGAGAGGTTAAACGCGGCCGGCTGAAAGCGGCGTCGAGCCGCCGCAGTCCAAGATTTGGATTGCGTTGCCTGGGCAGTGCTTTTGAAAAGCGGCGTCAAGCCGCCGCAGTCCAGGGTTTGGATTGCGCTGCCTGGGCAGTGCTTTTGAAAAGCGGCGTCA
>JALUWE010000295.1 GCA_027019845.1 Anaerolineales bacterium
TGTACCAGCATGATCTCTCCACCGCAGCGGTGCGGGCGTTTTCCGAGGTGGCCTATTGGTTTGCGGTCACGCTGGAGGGGGGGCAGGTGTTCACCAGCGAGCGGTTCAGTTTTCTCTATCAGGACAGCCGCTTCGAGTGGCAGACGCTGACCGGCGAGCCATTTCGGGTACACTGGTATCAGGGCAACGCGGCGTTTGCACAGTTGATTTTGGACACAGCCCAACGCGGGCTGCGCGAGGCGGTTACTATTCTGGATGCCGCCCGGCCCGAACAGGTGGACATTTATGTGTATGCCAACCCGGACGATTACGCGCTGGCGCGGGATTTACTGCAACCGGACTGGGTGGGGGGTCACACAGACCCGGCCGCGGGGGTGATCGTGGTGCCCCTTTTGCCGGGAGAGGAGCAACGCCTGGAGGTGGAGCGCAAAATCCCCCACGAGGTGGCCCACATCGTGCTCTACCAGTACGCCGGCAGCGGCTACGCCAATCTACCCACCTGGCTCAACGAGGGGTTCGCCTCCCGCATGGAGCTGAATCCCAACCCGGATTACCTCTTCCTGATCCAGACTGCCCAGCAGAACCAAAGCCTGCTGCCGATCTCCTCGCTGTGCGACCCGTTCCCGCGCGATGCCTCGGGCGCGGTGCTGGCGTATGCCGAATCGACCTCGTTCGTGCGCTATCTGGAGCGGGCTTATGGCCCTGCCGGGATACGTGCGCTGGTGCGTTCCTATTCACAAGGCGCCAGCTGCGAAAACGGGCCGCGGGCCGCGCCGTTCGACACGTCCTTGTCGCAGTTGGAACAGGAGTGGCGCAGCGCGACCTTTTCCGAAACCACTGTGCAGATCACGCTAGAGCCGCTTGTGCCCTGGCTTGTGCTGGCCGTGGTGGTGCTGGCTGGGCCGCTCATCGCCGCGGTGGTGTTTTGGGTGGGAAGTCGGGGCAATGTGTAGGACTCGGGGGAACTCAGGGGAACTCGTGGGGAACTCGGGGAACTCGTAGGAACTCGTGGGGAACTCGTGGGGACTTGTGGGAACGTTGGAGGTGCAAGATGTCCGAAAAAGTCCGCTTACACGCCCGGGTTGAGGGCCGCGTGCAGGGGGTGGGGTTTCGCTTCTTCGTACAGCAAACCGCGCAGTCGTTGGGCGTGACCGGCTGGGTGCGCAACCGCTGGGACCGCTCGGTGGAGGTGGTCGCGGAGGGGGAGCGCGCCGCGCTGGAGCGACTGCTGGCCGCGCTGCGCCGCGGGCCGCGGGCCTCGTTCGTCAGTGATGTGAAAGCAGAGTGGGGGGAAGCGAGCGGCGAGTTTCGCGGTTTTGGAGTGCGCCGCACGGCCTGATCAGCGAAAGCCCAATTTGCGCTGTTTCATCGAAACATAACGCCCCTGGCCGATCACCAGGTGGTCGAGCACGCCGATGTCGAGCAGCTTTCCGGCCTGCACAAAGGCGCGGGTGATGGCCACGTCGTCCGGGCTGGGCGCGGGGTCGCCGCTGGGGTGGTTGTGCGCGATGATGATGGCCGCCGCGTTGCGCCGGATGGCGCTTTTGAACACCTCGCCGACCCGCACCTGGGAGGCGTTCAGCGAGCCGCGGTACACGTCCTCCATGCCCAAAACCCGGTTGCGCGTGTTGAGGTGGATGACACGCAGGTGTTCCTGCTCGAACGCGCTCATCTCGTACATGATCAGCGCGGCCGCGTCCGCCGGGCCGTTGATCACCGGGCGTTCCTCCGGCGATTCGATGGTCAGGCGACGGCCCAGCTCGATGGCGGCCTTCAGTTGGGCCGTTTTGGCCGTGCCCAGGCCGTGTTGGGCGACCAACTCCTCAAAGGCGGCCCGGTGCAGGCCCGCGATGCCGCCGAACGTCTTCAGCAGCCGCTGCCCAACCTGCACCGCGTTCTCACCCGGCACCCCGACGCGCAGCAGGATGGCGATCAGTTCCGCGGTGGAGAGCGCCTGCGGCCCCAGCCGCGCCAGACGCTCGCGCGGTCGCTCGTCGGCCTCCAGGTCTGTGATGCGGTAGGTGGGTTGGGTTTCCTGATCGCTCATGTTTTCCTCCCATGCGGGCTAATGAATGAGCAGAAGGATGGGACTTCGAGGGGATTATACTGGAGATTGGGGAATTGGGAATGGTCAGTGTTCAGTGTTCAGTGTTCAGTGGTTAGTGGTCAGTGGGTTCAGTGCCTTCAGTGCTCCAATGGTGTGCGACGTGCGGAGTTCGGTGTACAGCGTCCTCAGCCCCCTCAGCGCTTCAGCGTTCCGAAGTACAGTGTCCAGTGTCCTCAGTGCCATCAGTGCTCCAATGGTGTGCGACGTGCGGAGTTCGGTGTACAGCGTCCTCAGCCCCCTC
>JALUWE010000296.1 GCA_027019845.1 Anaerolineales bacterium
GGCGCCCACGGGCAGGAAGTACTGACGGCCATCTTTGGTGGTATCCTGGTTGAAGGCCGGCATAAAGTGGCGGTCCGTCCACTGAGAGACCACGTCGGTGAGGTCCTCCACCCAGCCGTTCTCAATCCACTCGGCCATGCGGCTGTTGTGGGCGACGACAATGTCCGTGGTCACGTGGTCGGTCTCCTGCTGCACCTTGGCCCGATCGAGCAGGGTCTGGTCATCAATGATCTGGAAGTTGACCGTGACGCCGTTTTCCTCCTCCCACGGCTTCAGGATCTCGTTGATGAAGAATTCCTGCTCCCTCGGCGGGCTGAAGAGGCGAGAGGCGAAGACCAGCGTCTTGGGGCCCGTCTCCACGGGAACCTCAACGGGCACCTCTTGGGTCACGACCTTCTCGACTTCCTTGGTGACGATCTTCTCGACGACCTGGGTCTGAGGCGCAGAGGGGCCGCACGCTGCGGCCAGCAGGGCAAGCGCCAGCACGACGACCAGCAGGCTCAGCCACTTCTTCATAGTGCTCCTCCTCCTTTGTGGATGCATCAGATGGGATGATGGATGTACCTACGAGGTGACCCGGGATACCGCTTCAGGCAGGCTGCTCACCTCCTTTCGTCGGGGTTTCTTGGGCCCCACAGGACTCACGCACGACGAGTTCGGTGAACATACGGATGTGGGTGGGGGGTTGCTGGGGGTTTTCCAAGATGTCCAGGAGACGCCGCACGGCTAGGGCCCCCATCTCCTTGCGGAAGACCCGCACAGACGAAAGAGGCGGCACGGTGTGTCGTGCCACCTCTCCATCATCAAACCCCACCACCGCGACGTCCTCGGGGATGCGCAGACTGTGCTCGCGCAGCACCCGCATCGCCTCCACGGCCACCAGATCGTTGGCAGCGAGGATGGCGGTTGGGCGGGCCTTCTCCAGAAGACGCTGGGCGGCGACATACCCTGTCCGGGGCTGGCGGGGCAGCCCCTCGGCAACCAAGGTCTCGTCAAAGGGGATGCCGTGGTCGGCCAGCGCCTTCTTGTACCCCTCGAACCGCTCGGAGAAGCTCAGGTCCTCAAACCACTCGCAGATGAAGGCGATGCGCCGATGTCCCAGTTGGATCAGGTGGGTGGTGGCTTCGTAAGCACCCCCTACGTTGTCGGTGACGATGCTTTCCACCTTCTCCACGTGGTTGTCCACCAGCACCAGGGGCACCCCACGCAGCTTCAGGGTGACGATGGCTTTGCGGGAGATGTCGCAGCCGGCCAGGATAAGGCCGTCCACCCGGTTTTCCAAGGCCATGTTGGGGATGTCGAGATCGCCCTCGGCAGCGAAGAGGACGTGGTAGCCGTGCTTGCGCGCCTCTTGGTCTGCCCCCATGAGGACTTCGCTGTAAAAGGCGTGAGGGCCGAGGGAGTGGCGGGGGTGGATGACGAAGCCGAGGTTCATCGTGCGCCGCAAGGCCAACCCGCGGCCGGCCATATCGGGGATGTAGCCGAGCTCGCGGGCTGCCTCCAGGACTCGGGCGCGGGTCTTCTCGCTGATGCCGGGGCGGTTGTTGAGAACTTTGGAGACGGTGGCCGGGGAGACACCCGCCTTCTGGGCGACGTCACGAATGGTTGGGGGCATAGCGAAAACCTCTGGAAACCGGTTTCGCACTCGTTTCAATTATACCAGACAGCCAAGGGGTTGTCAAGAGGGAAATGGGGAGTTCACCGGCTTTTCCGGCCTTGCCTTCTGCGCAGAGTTACGGATCGGCCACGACCTATGTAGGAGCGGAGTGACGGACAATCCCCCTTATCTTCTCCCTCAAAGTGACATTTCCCCGGAGAACATCGAAGCATTGCGAAGACGGTGTGCTGCTTCCCCCCACTCCCGAAGGGTGGAGTTCCAGGTTGGTGACTGCAACGATCTGGTTGACCGCGTCGTCGCTCAGATTAGGCCCATTGACCGGGTCTCGCTCAACCTGGCGTTCCTTGATCCCGAAGGGATGGAGTTGCATTGGACAACCATCGTGAAACTGGCCGGGGTAAGACGTATGGATCTCATCATCAACTATCCCCAGGGTGGATTGAACCGCACGATGCCTGCTGCGTCTGAGAAAGACCCTTGGACCAGCGTTGACCATTTCTTCGGAGACCCTGCCTGGCGCGAAATCCATCGCAAGTGGCGCGGGAGAAGGGAGTTGCATTGGCATCTCATTGACTTCTACATAGGCCGGCTACAGGACTTGGGCTATCGGGTTCGCAGGGATGATGAAGTGGGCGATGAACCCCTCATCCGTAATGCTCGGAGGCGAGCTCCCCTCTACCGTCTGCTATTTGCTAGCAAGCATCCTTTGGGACAGGACTTCTG
>JALUWE010000297.1 GCA_027019845.1 Anaerolineales bacterium
AGGATTCGGCGGTATGATGATGGGCACGGCCCTTCGGGCCTTTGCCCATCCTACGGATTTTTTGCAACGATTGGGTATACTTAAGGAACCTCTGATTTATTCAGAGGTTCCTGTGGCACAGGGATGTGCCACGCGGAAGAGAATTCAGGGATTGAATGATTCAGAGCTTCCTTAAAAGAACCTCTGATTCGTTCAGAGGTTCTGAGCGGCGCAGGGGGGTGGCCGCTGCGGATCGGTGGTTGCATGTCATTGATTTCTGTGAACAAAGCGACAGTGCACTGTCGCTTTGCGGGTTGAGAATTCAGGGACTGAATGATTCGCAGTTTCCCGGACGGGTCGTGTGCGCGCCGCGGCAATGGCGGCGGGTAATGAGGGACGAAGGCGCGTTGTTCACGGTCCGGTGGGGACAGCCCCGTGATCCGGGGACAACGCAATAGGGAAATACGGTTTATCGACTCATGGCGGAACTTCGAGCGGCACCGCGACAGCCGGTGCTTTTGATTATTCTGGACGGTGTCGGTGTGAACCCCAGCCGCCTGGAAAATGCACTGGCGGTCGCAAGCACACCGAAACTTGACTTTTATTTTGCCAGTTATCCGCATACCGTGCTGGCCGCATCCGGCCGGGCTGTAGGGTTGCCCGACGGGCAAATGGGTAATTCTGAAGTCGGTCATCTGACTCTCGGCAGCGGATGTATTGTCCGCCAGGACCTTGTCGCGATCGACGATGCCATCAACGATGGTCGGTTTTTTCAGAACCATGTCTTGAATACCGCGGCCCGGCGGGCGCGGGACGCCGGTGGATGTGTTCATTTGATCGGTCTGGTCTCAGACGGGGGGGTGCACAGTCATATCCGTCACCTGCTGGCGTTGATCGACCTTTGCCAGCACAACAGCGTCAAGGCGATGCTGCATATGATCACTGATGGCCGGGACACGCCGCCGCGGTGTGCGAAGAGCTTCGTCCCTGATGTTCAAGCGGCCCTGGCCAGAACCGGCGGCGACATCGCGACGGTGATGGGACGCTACTACGCGATGGACCGGGATTGTCGCTGGGACCGGACGGAAAAAGCATGGCGGGCGATTGTTCTCAATGAGGGGCGTCGCGCGCATGACGCTGTCGAGGCCATTGATTCGGCGTATGCGGCGGGCGTGGGGGATGAGTTTATTGAGCCGACCGTGCTGGATGCGGCGCAACCTGTCACGCCGCGGGATCAGCTTGTCTGGTTCAATTTTCGTCGCGATCGCCCGCGCCAGTTGACCGCGGCGTTGGTAAAGGAAGATTTTGAACATTTTGACCGGGGAGAAAGCGTTGTGCCGTTGCCGGTCACCACGCTGACCTCCTATGACCAATGGTATGACATTCCCTATGCGTTTGAAGCCGATGCGCCCGGAACGACGCTTGCCGAGATCATCAGTCGGGCGGGACTGAAGCAGTTTCATTGCGCAGAAACCGAAAAGTATCCTCATGTGACCTATTTTTTCAACGGCGGGCGGGGAGAGGAGTACCCCGGTGAAGACCGCCGGATTATTCCCTCGCCGAAAGTGGCGACCTATGATCTGGCTCCGGAAATGAGCGCCGCGGAGGTGGCTGACGCCGTTGTCGAGGCGCTTCAGTCACAACATTATGCGTTTATCGTTGTCAATTTCGCCAACGGCGATATGGTCGGGCATACGGCTGTGCGTGATGCCGTGGTTGCCGCGGTGGAGTGCCTGGACAGACAGGTCGGTCGGGTGTTGGATCATGCGGTCGAGCAGGGGTACTCAGTGATCTTGACGGCGGACCATGGTAATTGTGATGAAATGGTCGACCCGATCAGTCGCACCCCTCATACGCAACATACGGTTTATCCGGTTCCCTGTCTGATCATCGACAAGAATGCCTGGCAGCTCAATACCGGTCAGGGGCTTAGCGCCGTGGCACCGACGGTTTTGCATTTGATGGGTTTGCCTCAACCGACGGTCATGTCCAGCAAGAGTTTGTTGCTCAAACCGTTGCCGATCGAGGAATGACAGCGGCCGGATTGCAGAAGGAAAGAGGAAAGAGTGCAGCGCGAGAACAGGTATTTATTGTAAGTTATTTCGGAGGGAAACGGTAACCCGCGCTGCACATAGCGCTGTTGCAACGTTTGTACCGTAAAGTTTTTATTTTTATAAAACATAGTGTTACGTGGTTTTTTGAGGCGGTCGGAGGGCATGAGCCGAGAGCGGGTGTAAGTCTTGCCGACACTCGTGCGACGACCGATGCAGGATATGCGAGGCGAAAGCGAGGTCACCCCTGGCGCTTGAGGCGCTGACGCCCTCGCAGCAGATCGCGGATGAGCAATGCGCAGGGGTCAG
>JALUWE010000298.1 GCA_027019845.1 Anaerolineales bacterium
GCGCGCACGCGCGCCGCGCTGGCTGCCCGTGCTGATCCTGCTGATCGGCCTGGGGGTGGGGTACGGCTCGTTCGATACGCTGGGCGCGGCCCTGGTACAGCAGCCGGGGGTGCTGCGCGTGTTGAAGAGCGAAGTTCCGCGGCTGGGGGGCGCGGGGACGGTCCCGCTGTGGGGGCTGATCGCCAACAAATTCGGCATGGAGTACGAGGAAGTGGTGCGCCAGACGCAGTACTGGTCGCGGATCGGGGTGGCGACCCTGATCGGGTTGCTGGCCGCGAGCGGGGTGCTGATCCTGGCCCGCCGCGGGTACCGTTTCGAGGGCCGCGCTTTCGACTTTGGGGGCCGCGCCTGGTCGCTGGCGCTGCTGGCCGGGTTGGTCTTGTCGCCCACCGCCGCGCTGGGGGGCGGCTACCGCACCTACGATTGCAGCGGTGATGTGATCGCGGCTTACGAAACCGCCGGCGCGCAGCTGGCCGCGGCCATACCGCCGCGGGCACGCGTGTACTGGGGCACAGGGAATTCGCCCGTCCCCCTGCTCTACCTGCCGGACATTCGCATCTTTCCCCCGCAACTCAACGGGGGCTACTCCTTCAAGCAGGGCGGCGAACCGGACGCGCTGCTCAAAATCGGGCACTGGAACCAGGCGCTGGCCGAACGCTGGGCACAGGAAGCGGACGTGATTTTGCTGGACCGCGCCGCGTTCAAGGACCCGGCAATGGCCTGGCTGGTTGCGTTGGTCGAATCCGGGGCGTTTCGCGAGCTGCCTCCGACACAGCCTGTGCATCCGTGCGATGGTGGTTCGCAAATTTTGATTTTTGTGAGAGAATCGACGGGGACGCGGCTGTGCAGGATGTGCAGGATGCTTGTCGAAGACAGGCACGCCCCTCTATCGTCGCAGGAGAGGGCTTCGGTTTTCGGTAGTGATCACAGATAGGACTTACGCACTTGAAAAGTCGCACCCGGACCTCACAGGTCTCAAAGCGCATGGAGATGCCCGGATGCAATCTGTTTTGGGTAAAATCTTCCTGCATCGTGTGGTAGTAGACCTGTGAGGTCTCAAATACGGGTTTGGTGACATTGCGAGCACCTGCGTAAGTTCTGTCGTAATGACGCACAACCCCCGTCATTCTGAGGGAGCGCAGCGACCGAAGAATCTGGAGCGCAGCGACCGCTGGGGCGACCCGCCGGTCGCCCCGACCTCTAATAACCACGCGCCGTCCCCCGTCCCCGGTCATCCGTCCCCCGTCATTCTGAGGGAGCGCAGCGACCGAAGAATCTCCCTCACCATCATCGAGATTCTTCGCTGTCGCTCAGAATGACATAAGGAACAGTGCTCAGAATGACACGCAATCCTGTCATTGAGAGGGCGCAGCGGCCGTCGGGGCGACCGGCCGGTCGCCCCGACCACCAATAACCACGCGCCTCCTGTCATTCTGAGAGCACGCAGTGCCCGAAGAATCTCCCTCACCATCATCGAGATTCTTCGCTGCCGCTCAGAATGACACAAGCAACAGCCGGTTGCTCAGCATGACACAGGTAACAACAGGCATGAACTGCGTAAGTCCTGTCACTTACTTTACAGCCACTCCGGTTTTCAATGGAGGTTTTTGATTTGCGAGGTTGGCGGCCAGAGAGCGATTCTCCAGGGACTGCTGGAAGGGGGCGGGTGTTGCGCGGGGTGGGGACGCTGGCTGCGTTCGGGCTGCTGGCGTATTTGCTCAGCCAGCAGGGGTGGGGAGAGGTGTGGGGGAGTGTGCAGCGCATTGCGTGGTGGCGGTTTTTGGTGGCGGCGGTGTTGATGGCGGTCTCGCGGCTGGCGGTGATGGCGCGCTGGCACACGTTGCTGCGGGCTGCGGGCGTGCCGGTGCCGCTGCGCCAGAGCGCGCGGATCACGTTTGCGGGGTTGTTTGCGGCCAATTTTTTGCCCACCACGGTGGGGGGGGATGTGGTGCGGCTGGCGTTGGTGCTGCGCCTGGGGTACGATAAGGTGGTCGCCGCGGCGTCGCTGGTGGTGGACCGGCTGGTGGGGATGGCGGGGATGGGCAGTGCCGCGCTGTTGGGGGCGGGTACGGCGATTGGGGCCGGCGACCCGGCCGGGTCCGGGGAGAGGGTGATCGCGGCAGCGTCGCTGATCGGGGCGCGGTGGGTTGATCGGGTGCGGCACATTGTCCGGCGTTTGTCCGCTGCCAGCGCGTTGTGGGTCAGGTCGCCGCGCGGGCTGCTGGCCGCGTTCGGGTTTACCTGGGTTCACCAGTTGTGCATCTTTGGGGTCAGTTGGTTGATGCTGGGGGGGATGGGAGAGGGGATTTCGTTCTGGTTGGTGGGGGGGC
>JALUWE010000299.1 GCA_027019845.1 Anaerolineales bacterium
GGGGAAGACCACCACCGTGCGTATGCTCACCTCGGTGTTGCGGCCAAGCCGGGGGCGCGCCTGGGTGGCAGGCTTTGACGTGATCCACCAACCCGAGAAAGTGCGCGCCTCGGTGGGGGTGCTGACGGAAAATCATGGCCTGTACAACCGTATGCCCGCGGAGGAGTATCTCGACTTTTACGGGCAGCTTTACAATCTGGACCCGCGCACACGGAAAGAGCGAATCGACAAACTCTTGAGCGATTTCAATCTGATAGAGGCGAAAAAACGGCGTATCGGGGAATTTTCCAAAGGGATGCGCCAAAAGCTCGCCCTGGCCCGTGCTTTGTTGCACAACCCGCCCGTGCTGCTGCTGGATGAACCCACCTCCGCCATGGACCCGGAAAGCGCCCGCCTGGTGCGCGACTCGATTGCAGAACTGCGCTCCGCGGAGCGCGCTATCGTGCTCTGCACCCACAATCTGAGCGAGGCCGAAGAACTGGCCGACCGGATCGCCATTATTCGGGCCGGCAAGATCATCGCGCACGGCTCCCCGGAGGACTTGAAACAGCGGTTTCTTGGCCCCCCTGAGTACGAGGTCCGGTTGGCAGAGGCGCGCGCCGGAGGGGAGATCGAGCTGCCGCCGGGCACCATCCTGACCGGCAGGGGCGCGGATTGGATGCGGTTCTGCCACCCGGCCGGGTTGGACGCCAATACGCATGTGTTACGCGCCCTGCTCGCGCAGGGGTTGGCGGTGGTCAGCCTGCAAGAAGTCCCCCGCAGCCTGGAGCAGGTGTACCTCCAGGTGATGAGCCAGGCCAACGGGCAGGAGGTCTCCCTTGCTGACTAAATTCCAACCTGCTTTGATCGTCGCGCGGCGGGAAATCCGCGACCAGTTTCGGGATTGGCGCATCGTGATCCCGATCATCGTATTGACGCTGATTTTCCCGGCCATCATGAACTTTACGGCCCAGCGGGCGGTAGCCTTCGTCGGTCGTTTCGGCGCGGAAGTGGTGGCCGACCGGTTGATTCCGTTTTTGCTGATGGTGGTGGGGTTTTTCCCCATCTCCATTTCGCTGGTGATCGCGCTGGAGAGCTTCGTTGGCGAGAAGGAACGCCGCAGCATCGAGCCGTTGTTGTCCAGCCCACTGATCGACTGGCATTTGTATTTGGGGAAGCTGCTGGCGGTGATGGTGCCGCCGCTGGTGGCCAGCTATTTGGGGATTGCCGTTTACCTGTATGGGGTGATCACGCAGGTGGGCTGGCAGCCGCCCCCTCAGCTGGTGGTGCAAATTCTGGTGTTGACCTTTGTGCAGGCGCTGGTGATGGTGAGCGGCGCGGTGGTGATCTCGACCCAGGCTACTTCGGTGCGGGCCGCCAACCTGCTGGCCTCGTTCATCATCATCCCGATGGCGTTCGTGATTCAGGGGGAGAGTATGGTGATGTTTTGGGCGCAGTACAACGCGTTGTGGTGGGTGATCTTTGCGATGGTCATTCTGGCCGGGCTGCTGGTGCGCATGGGGGTGGCGCATTTCAACCGCGAAGAGCTGCTAGGCCGGGAGTTGGATGTGCTCGACCTGCGTTGGGCCTGGCGCACATTTGCGCGGGCTTTCAGGGGGGAGGCTGGCTCGGTGGGGGAGTGGTACCGCCGGGAAGTGCGGAGCACGTTGGCGCGTATCCGGCTGCCAACGGTGGCGATGGTCATGGCGTTGCTCGCGGCGGTCTGGATTGGCACACAGCAGGCGCAGGTCTTTTCGCTGCCGTCTGAACTGATCAACCTCGATGAGTTGAAAATCGAGTCCTTTGCCAACCTCGAAGGTGTCAGCCTGTTGAACCCGCGCGGCGTGCTGCTGGTCTGGTTTCACAATATCCGCGCTGTGTCCCTGGCTTTGTTGCTGGGGTTGTTTTCCTTCTCGGTGTTTGGTGTTTTGATTTTGATGCTGCCCCTCGCTCTGGTGGGATATTTCATGGGGATCATCGCTCAGGCGGGCGTTCCCCCGTTGACATTTCTGGCGGCGTTCATTTTGCCGCACGGCATTCTCGAAATCCCCGCCATTGTGTTGGGCGGGGCTGCGATTTTGCGGCTGGGCGCGGTGATGATTTCGCCCTCCAGGGAAAAAACGATGGGCGAAGTGGTGTTATGGGCGCTGGCGGATTGGGCAAAGGTGATGGTTGGGGTGGTGATTCCGCTGCTGTTGGCGGCTGCGGCGCTGGAGGTGTTCGTCACTCCGCGGGTGGCAGTGTGGTTGTTAGCGTAACTTACCCCCCCTTACCAGCCCTCAATGAACTCGCTCCATTCCTCGAAGCGGTTTAGGTATCTGCCAAAGCGATATTTGGCGGACGCGGGCGGCCTGACGGGCTTGCGCAACAACGTCATGTTGACCTGCTCGGGTGTCCGCCCGCCCTTTTTATGGTTGCACGCGGGGCAGGCAGTGACCAGATTCTCCCAGGTGTGTTTGCCCCCCAATCGCCGCGGGACAACGTGGTCCAGAGTGGGCCGCGCCGGGCGAATGCCGCAATACTGGCAGGTGTAATTATCGCGGCGGAAAATCTCGTGTTTGTTGAGCTTGACCACCGGGCGCGGGCGTTTGATCATCCGCGAGAGACGGATGATGGATGGTGCTGGAAACTCCTGCCGAACCGTGCGAATGATGCCGCGGCCATCGAGCACCATCGTGGCTTTTTCGCTGACGATCAAACCGATAGCGCGGCGGATGTTGCATACGTGAATCGGCTCGAAATTGGCGTTCAACACCAACACGGGCGCACTCAGGTCGAAACTCATGGGCGAATTATAGCATAATCGATGCAGATGATATAATAAAAAATATGGATCAAAATCACATCGAAAAACAGGAATTTTATCCTGAACGGGTTTCGCCCCGCGGCCAGATTTACGCCTGGGTGTTGGCAATTGTAGCCGCCGTTACCTGGCTGATTTTGAGGGCCAACCAGCAGAGTCTGACCACGCTGGCGGGTGTTTTGGCCTTGTTTCTGCTCTTTTCCGCGGGCAGCATCTCACTCAGCCGTTGGATGGATGCCCGCACTGTGATTCGCATCCAGCAGGATGGTGTCGCCTTTACCAACGGGTTGCGCAACGTGTACTTGAAGTGGGGCGATATTCGCAGTGTGCGGGTGCTGCCCGATCGTTTTGGCGCCAGGCAGGTGCAGGTTCTGGGGACGGATTCCCATTTCGAGTTTCGCACGCTCGGCGAAGTACGGTATAATGGGCAGGTCAGAGGCCGAACCGGATTCGAGCAAGGCGACCGGATTTTGGAGACGATTCTGAAGGCTGCCCGATTGAAAATGCTCGACTCATCGAACGCACAAAAATCGGTTTATTATTATGCCCGCGAGTGACCCCCTTAGCGGTGAAAATTTACGCGCCCTCACCGCTGAGGGCGTTTTTTGTTGGCAAAAAGTAACTACACGACGTGCCTGGTAGTTACCGCAAAAATAAGGAGTAGGACTTACGCACTTGAAAAGTCGCACCCAGACCTCACAGGTCTCAAAGCGCATGGAGATGCCCGGATGCAATCCATTTTGGGTAAAATCTTCCTGCATCGTGTGGTAGTAGACCTGTGAGGTCTCAACTGCGTAAGTACTGTAAGGAGATTACCAGATGGACATCGACCAACAAGTCGAATACTTGATGCAAGGCACCCAATATGGTGACGAAACCCTGAAGCAGCACATGGCTGCCGAACTTCGTGAGCGGTTGATCGAGGCGCAAAAAGAGGGCCGTCCCTTGCGGGTGTACCTGGGCGTGGACCCGCGCACATCCGATCTACACCTGGGGCACACCGTGCCGATGCGAAAATTGCGCCAGTTTCAGGAGTTGGGCCACGAGGTGATTTTCCTGATCGGAAATTTCACCTCGTTGATCGGCGACCCCTCGGACAAAGACAAACTGCGCCCCCAACTGACCCCCGAAGAGGTCGAGCATAACGCGCGCACCTACGCAGAACAGGCTTTCAAGATATTGGACTCCGAGAAAACCCAAATTCGTTACAACGCGGCCTGGCTGTCCGAGTTGAGCTTCCAGGATTTGATCCGGCTGGCCTCCAATTTCACCATCCAGCAGTTCCTGACCCGCGAAAACTTCCGTAAACGTTTCGACAAGGGCGACCCCATCTACCTGCACGAGACCTTTTACGCCCTTATGCAAGGCTACGACGCCTACGCGTTGCGCGCCGACGTACAAATAGGCGGCACCGATCAATTGTTCAACATTATGACCGCGGCGCGGAAAATCATGACCGCCCTCGGCGCGCGCCCCAACATCGCCATCATCAACGACATTCTCCCCGGTACGGATGGCGAGATCAAGATGAGCAAATCGCTGGGCAACCACATCCCGATCCTGGCGCCGCCGGAGGATATGTACGGCAAAGTGATGAGTGTGCCCGACAAGGCCATGCCGCTCTACTTCCGGCTGGTGACACGCTGGACTCCGCCCGAGATCGATGAAATTGAAAAAGGGCTTGAGGAGGGCCATCTCCACCCGCGCGATGTCAAAATGAAGCTGGCGCGCGAAATTGTCTCGATCTACCATGGGGACGAGGCGGCAAATCGAGCCGAAAAGGCATTTGTGCGCGTGTTTCAGCAGGGGAAAGTCCCCGAGGAAATGCCCGTTTATCGTTTACAGGCCGGGCAGTCGGTGTTGGATGTACTCACCACGGGGGGGCTTGTGAGCAGTAAGAGCGAAGGCCGCCGGATGATCCAGCAAAAGGCAGTAAGACTGGATGGCAAGACGCTTGAAGATCCCTCGCAGCCTTTTCCAGGGCCGGGCATCTTGCGGGTGGGAAAGCGTAAATTTCTACGCGTGACAGATTAGCCCGTCGGCCTTTGGGGTTGGCGAACGACTTTGAGCAGAAATTTCAATGCCCCAAAAGCGATGATGTCGTTGTCCTTCAATTTTATCGGCTCATCCGCGGTTGCTTTGAGGGCGTTGCAATAGGTGCCGTTCGTGCTGTTCATGTCGTAGAGCAGAAGCGCTTCCGCGGTGGGATGCAGCCTGGCGTGAATCCGGGACACTCCTAACTCCAGCGCGTTGTAGATGCTCAGGTCCAGATCCACATCTTGCCGGTTCATTTTCCGGCCGATCACAATATCGTCGAAGATTTCCAAAGCCAGTGGATCTTGCCTTGTGATCAAGCTGATCAAAACAATGCGCCAGGTGGTCGCATCGGCCTCTGCAGAGGTCTTTTTTGATTTGCGTGGCAGACGCCTGAATTCGAAAGTGTCAAAGTATTCGATAACACTTTCTGGGGGAATCTCGGTTGTCTCTATCTTTCTGGTGTGCTTGTTATCCGCCATCGGTTGATTTACCTCGGGTTAAGTTTAGCACGATGTTGGTCCGAATGCAAATCGGAACATTGACATTTGCATGTGCATTTCAGAACAAAGCTCAAGGTAGAATCGCGCTCTCCAACATCCCCTGGCCAATGGCGTTTGCGCTTTCTACGTTGCCTGTTTCCAGTAGAACTACGACAACCATCGGGGCGCCCGCCCAGGAGGGGAGCGTTCCGCCAGTGTACCAGGTGAAGGCGTTTTCGGGGGCGTTCTCGATCAGCGAAACGCTCTTCCAAAACAAGGTGTTGGGGACTTTGAGAAGATTGGCGGTTTGTTCCGCGGTTTGTGGCAGGAATACCCGAACGGTTTCTTTGCCACTCCCCGGAAGCGGCTTCCAGCCTTCACCGGGCACGTTGTACGCGATGGCCAGGCGCGGGAAGGGGCGCACGCCTTGATTGCTGACGGGGGCGATGGCCAGGGCGAGTTGAAGCGGGCTGATGAGCATGTCTTGTCCCAGGGCAATCGCTGCCGAGTCGAGCGCAGCCGCGGGAGGGGCGTTGGTTATGGTTGGCAGAAGAATTTCCGGGGCGCGGAAGAGTCCCGAATTTTGATAGAGACCGTTCAATTTCTCCTGTTCCAACAATTTTCCCAATCTTGCTACCGGGCCAGGGCATCCTGCCTGTAGCACCTGCGCCCAGGTGTTTTCCTGGGGAAGCGTGGCGCACTCCCATACCCTATCCGCCAGCCGGTAGGATAGCGTGCCGGGCAGAGGCGGGGGGTTTTGGCCCTCGGCGAAGGCGGCCCACAAGAGCGGGGCAAAGGTGGTTCCTGGCGGATACGCACCCTGCGCGGCCCGGTTGAGCAAGGGGGCATCCGGGTTGTTGATCAGATCTTGCCAGGAGGCATCCAACGCGTTGGCGTCGAAACCAGGCTGGGAAACCATGGCCAGGATTTCGCCTGAGCGGGCGTTGAGCAAAACTACGGCGCCCGGTATATCGCCGAGCAAATCGCTGGCGAGATTTTGGAGTTCCAGATCGATGCTCAACCGGATATCGAGGCCGGGAGGGTGTTGTCCATAGAGAAGTTGGTTTTCCCAGATGGTAGTCAGGGGCAGCCCGGTAAGGCCGCGCAAATAGTCGTCCAGAGCGGCCTCCAGACCGGCCTGCCCGAAAGTTGGGTGCGTATAGCCAACAACGTGACTCAGGCTGGGGTACAGGTAGAAGCGCGAATATGTGCCCGGCGCCCCGCGGTTGAGGGTCAGTCCAGTTCCATTGCGATCCTGAAAGTTGCCGCGGTACACAAAGCGGTCGCTGATGGCCGGGCGCGGATTGTCGCCGCGTTGCAGCAGGTTTGCGCTTTGGATGACCGCCCACCATCCCCCGAACAGAGCAACCACGCCGAACCCCGCCAGTAAGGTGGTGCCTATCGCCAACGTCGGGGTGGCGCTGGAGGGGGAGGCGGGCCGGCGCGAACGTTCTGTGCTGATCAAGGTCAAGAGCAGCAGAGACAGATATGAGGTGATCAGCGACGAGCCGCCATACGAAACGAAGGGCAGGGTGACACCGGTCAGCGGCAGCACTTTCAGGTTTCCGGCCACGATCAAAATGCTTTGGATGGCCAGATGCGCGGTCAGCCCCGCGGCCAGATAGCGGCGGTATGGATCGCGTGTGTGTAGCGCGATCTGTAAGCCGCGGTGGAGTAAGAGGGCGATCACACTCAGCAGGGCTATCACGCCGATCAGCCCGAACTCTTCCGCGATGGCGGTAAAGATGAAATCCGAATGGGCCAGCGGCACCAGGCCGGGGTTGCCGAGTCCCGGCCCGCGGCCCAGGATTTCGCCCGCCGCGGTGGCGATCAGCGATTGCACGATCTGGTAGGAAGCGCCGCTGGGATCGGCCCAGGGGTTCAGCCAGGCATTCACGCGCACTTGAACGACGCCAAACTGCGTGTAGCCAACAACGCCGACCACGAGCAATCCAACCAAACTGGCAACGATCACCCATCGTTTTCCGGTTCCCAGGTAAATCAGGCTGGCGTATATCAACAAGAAGATCGTAGCCGTGCCCAAATCGCGCTGCACAACCAGCAGCAACAACGCCAGCGCGGTCATGATCAAGGTGGGGGCCAGCAGAGAGAACAAGGCGCGCAGGCCTGCGCCGGTGGCGGCCGGCAACCGGTCCGCCAGATAGGCTGCCAGATAGGCGATCAGCAGCAGTTTGAGCGGCTCGGAGGGCTGGAAATACACGCCGCAGCAACCCAGCCACTGTGGAGGCCCCGCGCCCGCGGGGTTGGTGCCGAAGATCAGGGTCAGCCCGGTCAGCACAAGCCCGCTGGTGAGCCACAGGTATTTGTAACGCTTCAAGAAAGACAGGTCTTTCGGAAGGCGCATCCCCCATGCAAATCCCAGGATTGCCAACGCCAGCCAGATAGTTTGGCGAATTCCGAACGCCGGGAGCAGCCGGTAGATTGTCAGAAGCCCCCAACCGCTCAACAGGGCGACGATGGGAAAAAGATAGGGATCGCTGTCGGGAGCATGTTTGCGGTATTGCAGCTCGGCAAAAACCATGCCCGCAGCCCATACGATAACGCCCGCCCAGTGGCTCCAGCGATAATCCACATCCCAGGAGCGCGCTCTAACCGCCGGTGAGATGGTCAGCGCAACCGCGTACAGGAACAGGAAAATGCCCACCAGAATGAGCATTCGTGCGCGGAATTTGCTGTTGGAAGTCGCGTTTTCAGCCATCTGGAGCGTGGTTGCCATAGGCCGGTACTGTGGGCAAGCGGACTTTCGGGAGGGGTTCTTGCAGCCGGGTCTTCTTCTGGTTCACACGTTGAATCGAAAAAAGATCACGTCGCCGTCCTGCACCACGTATTCCTTGCCCTCCAACCGCATCGCGCCGGCAGCTTTGGCGGCTGCCTCGCTGCCGTATTGCACGTAGGTCTGGTAGGGGATGACCTCGGCGCGGATGAAGCCGCGCTCGAAATCGGTGTGGATGATGCCCGCGGCTTTGGGCGCGGTGGTGCCGGCGGGAATGGACCAGGCGCGCACTTCGTTCTCGTTTTTGGTGAAATAGCTGATCAAGCCCAGCGCGCGGTAGCCCTTGCGGATCACCTGCGCCAGGCCGCTTTCGCGCCCCCCGGCAAGCTCCAGGAATTCCTGACGTTCGTCAGGCGGCAGCTCGATCAGCTCCTGCTCCAGTTGGGCGCACAACACCACCACCTCCGCGTTGCGCTCCTCCGCGAGGGCACGCACCGCGGCCACATACTCGTTTCCCTCGCTCAGCCCGTCTTCGTCCACGTTGGCCGCGTAGATGACCGGTTTGCCAGTCAGGAAGCGCATCTCTTTCCGGAGCTGCCGGAATGCCTCATCCTGGTGGGGGAAGCTGGCCGCCGGCTGGCCGCGTTGTAAGTGTGTGCGCAGTTCCAACGCGCTGTCCAAAAGCGGCTGGAGTTTGCGGTCTCCCTTTACCTGGCGGATGAGTTTTTCGATCTTGCGTTCGAGCTGTTCCAGGTCGGCCAGGGCCAGTTCCAAATGCACGGTTTCGGCGTCTGCGCGGGGGTCGAGCTGGCCGCTGACGTGTACCACGTTGGGGTCGTCGAAGCAGCGCACCACGTGTACCAGCGCGTCCGCGTCCCGGATGTGCCCCAAAAACCGATTGCCCAGGCCTTCCCCCTTGTGCGCGCCCCGCACCAACCCGGCGATGTCCACGAACTCGATGGTGGCGTGGATGGCGTTGGGCACGCCGATCAATGCGCGCAGCGTCTCCACCCGTTCATCCGGCACCGGCACGATGGCGCGGTTGGGCTGGATGGTGCAAAAAGGATAGTTGGCGACCGCCGCGTTTTGCGCGCCGGTCAGCGCGTTGAAGAGGGTCGATTTGCCCACGTTGGGCAGGCCGACGATGCCGATGGAGAGGGGCATGGGCTATTGTTCGGCGCTCCCGTTGCCCACCAGCCAGGCGGCCATGTTCAGTGCCAGGGTTTGCTGCACATCCAAAGGCAGGCGGTAGAACGCGAACGCAGCCACCGCGAAGCGCCCATCCGGGCTGTCGCTGACGATCAACGCCGGGTTGCCGGATAACGGGCTGTCGGGCCCGCGGGAGAGCACCACGCTGCCCTCCTCCTCGTCGGTGAAGGACACGTCTTCGGTGAGGAAGACCAGCGCGGGGACGCCGCTTTCGGAGGGGGCTAATTCAATGACCACGTCCGGCAACCCCGCGGAAACCGGGTGGGAAAAGTCGGTGACTTGCAGGTCGGTCACCGCGGCGGTTTCGCTCTCTTCGAAGGTCGGGAGGGGTTGTGCGCCAACGAAGAAAAGCCCGCCCTGTACGTCGAGAAACGTGAAGAAGGTTTCGGAATCTTCCAGATCGTAGGCGAAATCGCCGGAGGTGATGATGTAGGCGTCGTACCCGGCCAGGTCATCTGCGGTGGGGATGCCGTTGACGGTGGCGGACCACAAAGTCAGGTCGTAGCTGGCCTCCAGGATGATCTGGAGGTCGAGGGCGCTGGTGCGGACGCCTTCGGGCCCGTCGTCGTCCGAGAAGATGAAGATGCTGCCGAGGGATTCGGTCTGGTCTTCGCCCGGGGGCGGCTGGGTGCCGGTTTCGCCGTTTGCTGGGGGCGTCTGCTGGTCGTTGACCTGGCCGGTGGAACACAGGGTGACGTTTTCGGCCTCCAGGCAGCCCTCGAAAACACCGGCGGCCAGGTTTTCCAGGGCCAGGCGCGCGTTTTGTTCGCTGTCGGCCAGGATGAGCAGTGCGGTTTCATCGCCGAAGTCGTGTTCGACGTACAGGGTGGTGCCGAAGATGTCGATTGTGCCCAGCCCGGAGACCTGCAGGCGGCCTTCTTGCAGGTCGTCCAGCGTGGGGGTTTCGCTCTCCGCGGTTTCCGAAAACGTCAGGGTGACGGTCACGCCCGCGGTTTGCAAGATGTCGCTAGCGGCCTCGTAATCCAGGTAGGTGCCGAGCAGGACGGTGTCCTGGGTGGGGGAGATTTCGGTGCCCAGTTGGAGTTCGATGCCTGCGTTGTCGAAGGTGCGCTGCAAGGTGCTGCCGAGCACGAAGAAGCGCGGGTCCAGGTCGCCCTGAGCGAGAGGTACCAATGTGACCGTGTCGTCGAACAGGTAGGGGAACTCGGCGATGTTCCAATCGCGTTGATCGACGGCCAGCCAATCCGCGATGTTGCTCAGGAAGGGGTCGTTATCGGCGATGGAATGGTAAGGC
>JALUWE010000300.1 GCA_027019845.1 Anaerolineales bacterium
CTTCCTGCAGTCCGGCGGGCCGAAGACGGTGCGGCGCCTGTGGCCGGAGGAGGAGGGTGACGACACCGTGCTCGGCTACCGCCTGCCCGGGTACGGGCTGGAGATGCGCTTCCGCCCCACCGACTTTACCCAGGTTAACGCCGGTCTCAACCGCAAGATGATCGACCGCGCCATCGAACTGCTGGATCCCCGGCCCGGCGAGCGCATCCTCGACCTGTTCTGCGGCCTCGGCAACTTCTCCCTGCCGCTGGCGCGGCGGGCCGGTCACGTGGTGGGCGTGGAGGGCGAGGCCGGCCTGGTGGCACGGGCGCGGGAGAATGCCGAGCGTAACGGCATCGGCAACGTGGAGTTCCATGCCGCAGACCTCAACGGCGATCTGGGCAACGAGCCCTGGTACGGCGAGGGCTTCGACAAGCTGCTGCTGGACCCGCCGCGCAGCGGCGCCCCGCTGGTGGTGGCCAGGCTGCCGCAGCCGCTGCCGGGCCGCATCGTCTACGTCTCCTGCGACCCCGCCACCCTGGCCCGCGACACCGGTACCCTGGTGCACGAACAGGGCTACCGCCTGCTCAGCGCCGGCGTCATGGACATGTTCCCGCACACCGGCCACGTCGAGTCCATCGCCCTCTTCGAGAGACCCTGAGCGGCGCGGTTCACACTTCCGCGGAATTGGTGCTATCTTCATGGAAGACACTGGCTCGGTGAGCGAGGGGGATACCATGGCGCACAGCCCGAATCCGGAAATCGGCAACTGGTACCGCGGTCTCGACGGCCTGCTGTTCCGCGTCGTTGCCATCGACGACGACGAAACCACCGTCGAAATCCAGTACTTCGAAGGCGAAGTGGACGAGCTGGACTTCGAGAGCTGGGACGAACTGGCACTGGAATCCGTTGCTCCGCCCGAGGACTGGTCCGGCGCCTTCGACGACCTCGAGCGCGACGACCTCGGCTACACCGACATGAACCTGCGCCCGGAGGGACAGCCCTTCTCGGTGGACGACCTCGAAGACTGACACTTTCCCGTTCCAGCCTGTGGGGCCATTGTTGTGCCCGCCAATCATCCGTTCTCCGCAACTTTTCCTGGGGGCAGAAAACGTGTCTACCGGGCTGAATTTCTTACTTTTTGAGCTCTCCAGCGACCAATACGCGCCCACCCAGGATATATGAAATTGGCGAGAAAAGGATCAACAAGGCCCTGTCGAGCTTTCTTATGAAAAGAAATTTGTCCGGAATCAGTCTGGTCACGATGAAGTTGAAATATTTCTTGATTTCCGGGCGCTCCATCATGGAGGCAAACACCCTTACATCGATTTCGGTGAGTTTCCGCTCATCTTCGGTTATGTACGGTTTTTTCCCGCCGTATACGAACTTGACCATTTTTGGATACAGCCAGTTTTCCACGAAAGACGAGTGGCGTATGCGATCGGTAATCGAATGGCTGTAGACTTCATTGAAACAAAATATTGCACCAGGTTTCGATACTCTGATTATTTCGCTTATGGATTCGGGTATGTCGACATGGTGCAAAATGTCTCTCGCCACCACGATGTCGAAGTAATTGTCCGGATAATTCATTTTTTCCGCCGGCATCTCTTGAAACTCGATATCGAGCTTTTCCCTGGCGCTCAACTCTCGTGCGATAAAAATGGACTCCGGGGAAAGGTCGAATGCCTTTACGTTGGCGCCACACTTTGACAGATACAGTGCGTCATCGCCAAATCCACAGCCGATTACCAGTACGTTTTTCCCCGCGAGGTTTTTGCTCATCAGATACGTATACATTTCCCAATGGGCATTCCACCACCGCCGATTGTCATTCGTTACGACATCGAAGCTGAATGGCTTTTCAAGAATATCTTTATGTAATTTGGCATGTTCTCGATGATATTCGAGTTCACGCCTCTGCCTTTCCGTCATGGTTTCCGTGTTATTCATCCATCATCTCACTCGTTGTTGGCACATGTGTTTTCCTTTGCGCCCCCGGCGCCTTTGTCTCCTTCGCGTTTCCGTCACGAGGCCTGGTTACAACGTGGGGTGGCGGCGCAAGATCCGCTCGCTACGATTACCCAAATCCGACAGACTCCTAGCGCTTCAGCTTCTTGTACTTGACCCGGTGCGGCTGGTCGGCCTCGGCGCCGAGGCGGCGCCTGCGGTCGGCCTCGTAGTCGGCGTAGTTGCCCTCGAACCAGGTTACCGTGCTGTCGCCCTCGAAGGCGAGGATGTGGGTGGCGACGCGGTCGAGGAACCAGCGGTCGTGGGAGATGACCACGGCGCAGCCGGGGAATTCCAGCAGGGCCTCTTCGAGGGCGCGCAGGGTC
>JALUWE010000301.1 GCA_027019845.1 Anaerolineales bacterium
AGGGCAACGACCAGCAACTGATCAACGACCTGCTGGCGGCGGGCGAGGAAAGCGGCGACGTGGCCTGGCAACTGCCCATGGGCAAGGAATACCAGCAGCAGCTCAAGAGCAACTTCGCCGACATGGCCAACATCGGCGGCCGCGAGGGCGGTACCATCACCGCCGCCTGCTTCCTGTCGCGCTTCACCGAAAACCTGCGCTGGGCCCACCTGGACATCGCCGGCACCGCCTGGCTGAGCGGCCAGAAAAAAGGCGCCACCGGCCGCCCCGTTCCCCTCCTGGTCCAATACCTGCAAAACCGCTGCAACAAGGGGGGAGATGAGGAATAGCGACTAAGCCCCCCCTTGAAGGAATAAGGAGTAAGATACATGGTACCCCTTGAAACAGCCCATGAAACAACCCCGGCACCTCCAACTTTACTCTTTTCTCTTTCCTCTTTTCCCTGATTACCATGACCCAGATTGACTTCTACATCTTGTCGGAACAGTCCCCCCACGACCGCGACCGCTTCTCCTGCCGTCTGGCGGAGAAGGTCTACAAGCTGGGCAAGCGGCTCTATATCCACACCGCCTCCCAGACCGAGGCATGCCGGGTGGACGATCTGCTGTGGACCTTCCGCGACGGCAGCTTCGTCCCCCACGAGATCCACCACCAGGGTCAGGCGGGCGGGAGCCCCGTCGTCATCGGCCACCACGAAGAACCCGATGCCGAGGCTGACGTGCTCATCAACCTGGCCCCCGAGGTCCCCCTGTTCTTCAGCCGTTTCGAGCGCGTGGCGGAGATCATCCCGCCCCAGGGCGAGGAAAAGCGCAGCGGCCGGGCGCGCTACCGCTTCTACCGCGAGCGGGGCTACGAACTGAAGACCCACAATCTCTGAGCGCGGCGCCCGCCGTGTAGAAATTCTCCCGGCAGGCTGCAATAATGCCCCGCAACGACCGCCACCTGAAGCAAGCATGACCATGGACAAGACCTACGACCCCCACGCCATCGAACAGCACTGGTACCAGACCTGGGAGGAAAGGGGCTATTTCGCCCCCAGCGGCGAAGGCAAGCCCTATTGCATCATGATCCCGCCGCCCAACGTGACCGGCACCCTGCACATGGGCCACGCCTTTCAGGACACCCTGATGGACGCCCTCATCCGCTACCACCGCATGCGCGGCGACAATACCCTGTGGCAGGCCGGCACCGATCACGCGGGCATCGCCACCCAGATGGTGGTGGAGCGCCAACTGGCCGCCCGGGGCCAGTCGCGCCACGACCTGGGGCGCGAGGCCTTCATCGAAAAGGTATGGCAGTGGCGCGCGGAGTCGGGTGGCGCCATCACCCGCCAGTTGCGCCGCATGGGCTCCTCCCTGGACTGGTCGCGGGAGCGCTTCACCATGGACGAGGAACTCTCGGTCGCGGTGCGCGAGGTGTTCGTGCGCCTCTATGAGGAGGGCCTCATCTACCGCGGCAAGCGCCTGGTCAACTGGGATCCCGTGCTGCACACGGCGGTCTCCGACCTGGAGGTCATCTCCGAAGAGGAGAACGGCCACCTGTGGCACATCCGCTACCCCCTGGAAGACAGCGGGGACTGCCTGGTGGTGGCCACCACCCGCCCCGAGACCATGCTGGGAGACAGCGCGGTGGCGGTCCACCCCGGGGACGAGCGCTACCGGCACCTCATCGGCAGGCACATCCTGCTGCCCCTGTGCGAGCGGCGCATCCCCGTCATCGCCGACGAATACGTGGACCCCGAATTCGGCTCCGGCTGCGTCAAGATCACCCCGGCCCACGACTTCAACGATTACGAAGTGGGCGAACGCCACCAGTTGCCCAAAATCAACATCTTCACCCCGGACGCGCGCATCAACGAAGCGGCGCCGGAGAAATATTTCGGCATGGACCGCTTCGAGGCGCGCAAGCAGGTCGTCGCCGACCTGGAGGCCCTGGGCCTGCTGGAGAAGATCGAGGATCACAAGCTGATGGTGCCGCGCGGCGACCGCTCGGGCACGGTCATCGAGCCTCTGCTGACGGATCAATGGTTCGTCAAGGCCGCCCCCCTCGCGGCGCCCGCCATCGAGGCCGTGGAGAGCGGCGCCATCCGGTTCGTACCCGGCAACTGGAAGAACACCTATTTCGAGTGGATGCGCAACATCCAGGACTGGTGCATCAGCCGCCAGATCTGGTGGGGCCACCGCATCCCCGCCTGGTATGACGAGGCGGGCAACATCTACGTGGGACGCACGGAGGCCGAGGCGCGGGAGAAATTCGGCCTCGACCCGGCACTGCACCTGGACCAGGACGAGGACGTCCTGGATAC
>JALUWE010000302.1 GCA_027019845.1 Anaerolineales bacterium
ACCGTCGCGCAGGGTCTGGAGGATGCCCGTGTAGCTGCGGAAGCGCGTGCCAACGCAGAAAAGGAAGCCGAGAAAATCATCGCAGAGGCGCAAACAAAGGCCACCCAAATTGTGCGCGACGCCACCATGCGCGCGGAAGAAGCGGCCAAAGACATCCGGGCCGCAGCCGAGGCCGAGGCGGCCAAAGCACGCGAGGAAGCCCTGGCCGACGTGGAACAGGAGCGAGTGCGTATCTTGAGCGAGCTGCGCGGGCAAGTGGCAGCCCTGGCCATGGCCGCGGCACAGAAGCTGGTTGGCGAATCGTTGGATGAAAAACGGCAACGCTCCCTGATCGAAGAATTCTTCTCCGGTGTCAAGTCCGGCAAAGTGGTTGTCCTCGAAGAGGCCAATGTCAGTGGCGCCGCTGCTGAGGTGATCAGCGCCTTGCCCCTGACCGAACAAGAACAGGAAACCGTCAAGAAAGAAGTTCTCTCCAAACTTGGCAGTCAGGCAACGGTAGCCTTTCGTGTTGACCCCTCCATCCTGGGCGGCCTGGTGATCCGGGTTGGCGACAAGGTGTTGGATGGTTCGGTGGCCGGTCAGTTGGAGTCGCTGCGCGAAAGCCTGGTGTAGCCTGTGTGATCGAAAAACACAGCACAAAGAAACGCCCCGCAACTTGCGGGGCGTTTTTCGTATTTCGATATTGGCTTTTGTGCGTTTACCGGCGCCCGCCACGGCCCCGTCGCCGGGAATCCCCCCCGCGGCGCTCCCCATTTCTGCGTCGCCCGCCGCCGCCCCCGCGGCGTCCCCCCCCGCGGTCGCGCGCTTTGGCCTCCTCTGCTGTCCAGCCCTCCAACACAGCCTGCCGCGATAGGCGGATTTTCCCCTCCCGGTCGATGTCCGTGACCATCACGGTGATCTCGTCCCCCTCGCGGATGACGTCTTCGACGCGCTCCACCCGCATACTGTCCAATTGCGAGATGTGTACCAGCCCGTCCTGTCCCGGCAGAATCTCCACGAACGCGCCGAAATCGGTGATGCGCACCACCCGGCCGGTGTAAATTCGCCCGACAACGGCTTCCTCGGTCAGGGCTTCGATCATTTCGCGGGCTTTGCGCGCGCTTTCGCCGTCCGCGGTAGCGATGAACACCGTTCCGTCTTCTTCGATGTCGATCTTCGCGCCGGTTTCCTCCTGAATGCTGCGGATGATCTTGCCGCCCGGGCCGATCACCGCGCCGATCTTTTCGGACGGAATCTGGATGGTGATGATCCGCGGGGTGTGCGGTTTCAGGTCGGGCCGCGGTTCGCTGATCACCTCCAACATCTTGCCCAGAATGTGCATCCGGCCTTCCCGCGCCTGGGTAAGGGCTTCGGACATGATTTGGGGCGTCAACCCCGAGATTTTGATGTCCATTTGCAGCGCGGTGATGCCTTTTTCCGTCCCGGCCACTTTGAAATCCATATCGCCGAGCGCGTCTTCGATGCCCTGGATGTCCGAAAGGATCACGTAACGGTCGCCTTGCTTGATCAACCCCATGGCGATCCCGGCCACCGGGGCCTTGATCGGCACGCCCGCATCCATCAGCGCCAGCGTCGAGCCGCACACCGACCCCATCGAGGTCGAGCCGTTCGAGGACAGCGCCTCCGACACCAGGCGCAGCGTGTAGGGAAACTCCTTCTCCGGTGGGATGACCGGTAGCAGCGCACGCTCGGCCAACGCGCCGTGCCCGATCTCGCGCCGCGACGCCCCCCGCAGGAAGCGGGTTTCCCCGACCGAAAAGGGCGGGAAGTTGTAGTGATGGATGTAGCGCTTCTTGTCCGTGGGCGTCAGATTGTCCATCTCCTGCGCGTCACGCGGGGTGCCCAGCGTGGCCAGGGTGAGGATTTGCGTCTCCCCGCGGGTGAAGATGCCGGAGCCGTGCGCGATTGGGCTGTAATTGACCTCGCACCAGATCGGGCGGATTTGGGTGGTGGTACGCCCGTCGGGGCGCTGCCCCCTTTCCAGGATGCGTTCGCGCACGATGGCTTTGTACACCTCGCTGAACGCGTTGATCACGTCACCGGATTGCGGAAAATCTTCTTCTTCCGTCACCAGTGCGGCTACGGCTTCCTCTTGCAACGCGCGGATGGCGTTGTCCAGCTCGACTTTGGAATAGTTGTGGTCCAAGACATCGTGAATTTTTTGCGTAAAGCTCGCGGCAACCTGGGCTTTGAGCGTTTCGTCGACTGCAAAACGCGGGTAATCGTCCCGTTTGGGTTTGCCCACCTCCGCGGCCATGCGCTCCTGCACCTCGATCAACGGCTGGATGGCCTGGTGCCCGATTTCCAACGCCTGGATCATGGTCTCCTCCGGCACTTCCGTGGCCCCGCATTCGACCATCAGAATGGCGTCGCGGGTGCCTGCCAGGCGCAGGTCGAGCGCGGAGGTCTCGATTTGGGCAAAGGTGGGGTTGATGATGAATTCGCCATCGATCAGCCCGACCCGCACCGCGCCCACCGGGCCTCCCCAGGGGATGTCCGAAACCATCAGCGCGGCGGAGGCCGCGTTGATCGCCAGGATGTCGATTGGGTTTTCCCCGTCCGCGGAGAGCGAATACAGGATGACCTGTACGTCGTTGCGCAGGTCTTTGGGGAACAGGGGGCGCAGCGGGCGGTCTGTCAGGCGGGCGGTGAGTACGGCCTCTTCGGAGGGCCGTCCTTCCCGGCGGAAGAAGCCGCCCGGAATGCGCCCGCCCGCGTACATGCGTTCTTCATAGTCTACGCTCAATGGGAAAAAACTGATACCGGCCCGCGGCTCTTTTCCCATGGTTGCGGCTGCGAACACCATGGTGTTCCCTAGTTGGATGGTGACGGAACCGCCCGCCTGCCCGGCCAGTTTGCCGGTTTCAAAGCTGACGGTTTTGCCACTCACGGTGGCGGTGTACATTTTTGCTTCGGGTTTCATCTTTGTCCTCCGATGATTGCTCACCGGTTCAGGAACTGGAAGTTAGCGGCAAATCGTGCTGGATTTGCCAACAGCCTCCAATGCCCAACCGGCGAGCGGGAATATGGGGTTTCGAAAAATAACGCCTTCAACGGTAAAGAGTGTGGTTTTTGTGCCCCCGCAAGGGAAAGGGATACAGAAAACGGGTAGATGATGATTTTCGTGACCATCTACCCGTTTGTGGAACTCATTTGCGGCGGATATTCAAGCGGTCTGTAATCGCAACAAATCGCTGGTAATCTTTTTTGCGCAGGTAGGCCAGCAAGCGGCGTCGCTGCCCGACCATTTTGAGCAAACCTCGTCGCGAGGATTCGTCGTGTTTGTGTTCTTTCAGGTGCTCGGTCAGGTGTTGGATGCGGTTGGTCAACAGCGCGATCTGCACCTCGGGGGAACCGGTATCCTTTTCGTGGCGGTGAAACTCGTGAATGATTTCGGCTTTTGCTTCTTTGGCAAGCGTCATGACGTCTGCTACTCCTTTTTTGTTGGCAGGTCTCCGCACCGGCAGCGTGGAAAACGCCGCGGGGTGGGTCTAGTCAGCCTGGAATTATACCAGCACGCTTGGAAAGGGGCAAGCGTTACTCCAACTCAACGGGGGTGTCCATCTGCCGGAAGGTTTCGCGCACTTTGTCTTCCACCTCGGCTTCGTCGATGCTGCCGTCGCTCAACGCGATGGTGATGCGTATCTTTCGAAAACGTTGCTGGAGCAGGTTGAGCAGCCCCAACAGACTGGAGGCCTGGCCAAAGGGCAAGTCGAAGCGCAGGGTCATAGCGCGGCGTTGGGGCGGGTGGTGTTCGGTTGTGCTGTGGCCTGCGGGCTGTGCTGTGGCCGCTGCGAACGGTTCCCGCACCTCCTCGCGGCCGGCGCCGGCGGATGGGGGGTACACCCGCGGCTGCGCGGCGCGCTGCTGTTCGCAAATCTCGGCCTGGATGATGACCTCGCCTCCCTGCAACCCCACCGACGGCTCTTCCTGGAAGTACAGGCATTTGATTGTGCCGTCTTCCTGCAATTCTCCCAACCCGAACAGTCCCTGCCGCACGCCTTCGGCAATGCTGTTTTCCCACACCCGGCGGTTGACTGCCAGCACCTCCCCTGGTGTGCGAGAACCGTTTTCTGCCAGTTTGCGGGTCTCCACGGCGTCTTTGTTCCGCAGGTAGCGGCTCTTGATGACCAGGGGGGCCAGTTTCTCCACCAGGCGGTTTTCGCTGCGCAGGCGGTCATACACCCACTGGTCCAGCGAAGGGGTTGCTCCGTAGGTCGGGACGCCCATGTCCACGCGTTGCAAGCCTTCCTGGGCGGGCAGGTACAGGGAACGGTACAGGTTGCCGATTTGCTCTTGCAAATCCCGGCGGGATTGTTTGGCGTCCGATTCCAGCCGCTTGCGCTGCTCTGAAGTCAGGTTCAGGGTTTCTTGTTCCAGGAGGGAGGAGAACGCCAGGTGGCGGCGCAGCAACTTCTCAAAGTTGGCGCGCTCCCCCTCCAGGGGGGTGAGAAAGTACAGGGTGTTGCGATGCACGCGCGGGGTCTGGCCTTTTTGTGTCAGGAATGCGTTCATTGTGGACGAATCCGTTTTACGAAGGACGAGCAGTTTTGGCGCTTCGTCGTCGGGGATATCGGCGCTTTCCCGCGGCCAGAGGAAGGTTCTCATCGCCTGGCCGCTGATCCGCCTGCGCAGTATTTCCCGTTCGGCTTTGCGTAAATCGTCGCCGCTCACGTTCTCCATGCGGATGGTCAGGGCGCGGTTGAGGTTGGCGGTGGTGGAGAAGTAGTACCGTCCGGCGTGTTCGTGCAAGTAGAACAACAGGCGGCTGCTCAGTTTTTGCAGCACTTCGGCAATCACGCTGGCGGGAACCGCGGGCATAAGGTTTTGGCGTTTGATTTCATTGATCGTGGCCCCGGCCTCGCCGCCGCCGCCGACGAAAGAGTACAGAAAAATGGTGGTCGCGATGCGTTCTCCCAGGTGCAGCCCCTGGTAGGATTTGCCGATTTTCAGATTGGCGGTGTGCGCGCCGGCGTCCGAACTGGTGATGTCGGCGGCCAGCACGCTGTCGTATTCGTTGCCGGTGTGTTTGAGCAGTTCGCGGCGGATTTCCTCGTGGCTCAAATTGAAATCCGCCAGGCTGATGTAGGGTCGGGCGGATGCTTTGAGATCGCTGATCACAAGCGCCAGCAGGCGCAGGGTGCCGCGCGTGCGTTGGAAAGAGGGGAAACTGCCCCAACGGTGGTAGAGCACGTCCACCACCTCGGGCAGGAAAGGGTAGGTCTGATTGAAGCGGGCGCGATAGGCCGCGCTTTCTTCGCCGCGCGGCAGCAGGGACTCACGCTCTGCCTGGGCCACATAAGCGTTGACGACCTCCCGCGCGGCCTTTTCATCCACGTCGGAAAACAGACGCCGCCGGATGATGGCCCCCACTTCGTCGTCCTGCACCGGGGTGAAGATTTTCTCCACCCGCCCGCTGATTTTTTTCAGTTGTTCAAAGAGGCGCGCGGCTTGTTCATCGTATTGCTCCAGCGTGCTGGAGGGCAGGGTGATGACCACCACAGCACGCTCCAGCGTAGAGGCGGATTCGGTCAGCTCCTGCATGAAGGCCAGGGTTTGCGCCGCCAGTGTGGATTGGCCGACCTGTACGCCCGCGGCTTTGGTGGCATATTCCAGTACCTCGTCCATCAGCACCAATACCGGTTGATGTGCCCCCAGCAGGGACTGGATGGCATCTCGTCCCGGCGCGGTGCGGCCATCGAATCCCTCCCGCGAGCCGGTCAACTGCTCCGCCATCAGGCCCCACAACGTTTCCTTGCTGGAAATGGGCGTGCCGGAGATGACCACGGTCTTGACGCCCCACTGACGGGCTTTGTGGTACAGGGCGATCAGTGAGTGGGTTTTGCCGCCGCCAAAGGGCGTTTGCATCTGGATGACCGGATCGCCACCCTTGCCGCGCAGCCGTTTTTCCACTACCTCGAACAGGTTTTGCAGCCCCCTGGTCAGGTGTGTTTTTTGGAAGAACAGGTCGGGGTCGCGGTATTCTTCCGGGCCGCGGCCGTGGTGGACCTCCCACAAATCGGCGGCGAACACATCCAGGGTCAGGCGGCCCTTCAGGATGTCATCATGCGGGATGGCAATGGTGTGGAAAGTGCCCGGCACCCCGGGTGCGGCGGTCTTCCCGCTGGCAGCAGACCGTTTCCCGGCATCCGGCCAGTGAATCTTGATGTACTCGTGCGTTTCTTTCGGGTCCAGCATTTGCGTGGCAGTGCCAGAGCGGATGTAGAACTCTTTGCCTGATTTGCCTTTGAGGAAAACCGCTTCCGGCGCGGGGGACACCCGGACCACGTAGACCAGCCGCCCGCCCACTTCTACGAAACTGCGCTGGATGAGCGCGGTGTATTGCGGGCCGAGGTAGTCCTTGAGCAAACTGGAGAGGTTTTGCTCGAATTTGTCGCGCGAGTTGCCGGTCAGTTTCAGGTCGTCTTGCAAGCCGTGGATCGTGCCGTCGTCTTTCACGCCGATCAGCAGCGTGCCGCCCTGGGTGTTCAGGAAGGCGGCGATGGTCTTGAGCGCGCTGCGGCGCACGGCATCGCTCTTTTTTCCCTGGCGCACGTCCCATTGCAGGGTGGTTTTGAATTCCACGCGGTCGCTTTCGCCGTTAGCAATCAGTTCTTTGATCTCGTTCATGATTTTTCCTCGCGGTGATTGTCTATCAGTCGGGCAAATGATTGACCACTCGATGAATGCCATTTTTTACCAGCCGCTCTCCGAAATTGATGAGCAGCCCCAGGCGCAAGTCGGTCAGACGCAAGTAGGTGAGCAATTGGGCGTTGTAAACCGGATTCCAGGCGGTTGTAGCCTTGCATTCTACGATCACTTTTTCTTGAACGAGGAGGTCCAGGCGCAGGGGCGTGGCCAGTCGCTGCTCCTTGTAAACGAGAGGCACGACTTTCTCGCGCTCCACGCTCAGCCCGCGGTGGGCCAGTTCCCAGGCCAGGGCTTCCTGGTATACGCTTTCCAACAGCCCCGGGCCTCCGAGGGTTCGGTGAACTTCGATGGCTGCGTCTACGATGATTTTGCTGATTTCGTTCTCGTGCACAGTGCGGTCCTTTCCTATGGGATTTTAACGCAAAGTCGCCAGGGCGCGGAGTCGCAGAGAAAAGCATTAAAAACCTTTGCGCCTCCGCGTCTCTGCGTTCCCTGCGTTCCCTGCGTTTAGACTCAACGCCAAGGCGCCAAGGCGCGGAGTCGCAAAGAACATCAAAAAAAAGCCCTTTGCGCCTTTGCGCCTCCGCGTCTCTGCGTTCCCTGCGTTCCCTGCGTTTAGACTCAACGCCAAGGCGCCAAGGCGCGGAGTCGCAAAGAACATCAAAAAAAAGCCCTTTGCGCCTTTGCGCCTCCGCGTCTCTGCGTTCCCTGCGTTCCCTGCGTTTAGACTCAACGCCAAGGCGCCAAGGCGCGGAGTCGCAGAGTGGCAAAGAAAAGCAGTAAAAACCCCTCTGCGCCTTCGCGCCTCCGCGTCTCTGCGTTCCCTGCGTTCCCTGCGTTCAGACTCAACGCCAAGGCGCCAAGGCGCGGAGTCGCAGAGAAAAGCATTAAAAACCTTTGCGCCTCCGCGTCTCCGCGTCTCTGCGTTCCCTGCGTTCCCTGCGTTCCCTGCGTTTTGTCTCACAACAACCTCGTCTGACGCACCTCCTGCCGCAGACGCTCGCGGCCGGTGAGCAGGCCGTCAATCAGTTTCTTCTCCTTGCTCTCGATGGGCAGGCTCTCGGAAACCGCCTGCGCCACGCGGTAGAAGGCTTCGCTGTTGCCATAGCCGCTTTCGGCCAGCCGCTGCACCAGGGCGGGACGGTCGCCCGCCTCCCACAGGCGCAGGGCGTGATGCAGCACGTCCACCAACTCGCGGGATTCGGCCAGCGCCTCCGGTTCGCGGCGCTGGGGGCCGAGCAGGCGCACGAACTCCTTCTCCTTCTTGACGAAACTGCCCCGCCGCGACCACTCCTCGGCCAGGTCCAGCCCGCAGGACTGCGCCAGTTTGCGAGCCTCGTCGAAGGGCACGCGGGCTTCGCCGTAGTTCCAGCGCCACAAGACGTAGAAGCGCGTCCGGTCGCTGACCTCGCCGGAGAATCCGTTTTGCAAAATCTGGCGCACGGCGTAATCGGTGGCGATGGTGCGCACGTCGTCCAGCAGGCGGTCGGCGCGGATGACCTCGCCCTCCAGGTCCATGACCTGCTCGTATTTGCCGAAGACCTCGATGGCCGCGCCGATGGCGGCGATGAAAAAGTCGGCCCCGCCGATGCCCTCCTCCCACAGACGCTGCAACTTGGCGTTCAGGTAGGTCTCCAGTTCGCGGCGCACCTCGTGGTAGAAGCCCACCCCCTCGCGGGCGGCCCCTTCGGCGCCGCTCAGGGCAGGTTTGCGCGCCACGATGTAGATGGAGGAGGCCAGCGCGGCAGTTTCTCTGGAGTTCAGGCGGGATTTCATCTCGGTGTTGAGCGGCCAGGCCGCCGAGACCACCAGGCCGCTATCCAGCAGGGCGTTGACCACCGTCTCCCAGCCGGCGGTGGACTTGTGGGCATAGACGATGACCGCCACGCCGCCCGGCTTGAGTACGCGCTGCATCTCTCGGAACGCGGCTACTAGATTTTCTTCGAAAAACTGGCGTGCAATTTCAGCACTCGTTTGCCGTACAGCATCTGCTACAATCTCGCCCGCTTTGGGCGTGAGCGGGGTGGAAAAGAGTTCAGGGTACAGGAAGCCCACCGTGCGCTTGAGCCAGACGTAGAAGAAATCCGACAGATCGGCGTAGGGCACGTTGTCGTAATACGGCGGGTCGGTCAGGACGGCGTCGAAGTAGTTTTCCGGCCAGGGCAGGCGGGTAGCGGAGGCGTGGGTGACCCTCACCCCCGGCCCCTCTCCCGCTCGCGGGAGAGGGGAAATACGGGACGAATGTTCTGTAACATTAAGCAAGTAATCAAAAGCATCAATCCAATTGCCTGTTGATGTACTAAACGGGTTTACCTCAATTGTGTCCCATACCATCTGGAGAGCCTGACGACCAAATGTATGGGCTATTAACTCTTTGCTCGAATGCCACATACATTGCATTGAGTTGTAATCTGCTAGTCTATCAACAGACAATCCCAAATACGTCGTCACGGCACGGGCGAAATCCCGCGGGTAGCCGCGCGCCAGCATGGCGGCGTGGGCGCGGCGCACGGCCCCGGCGAAGGTCAGCAGGGCCAATTGTTGGCGCGGGTTAAATGCCTCGCCCCAGGTTTTCATGCCATATAAAGGCAAGCGGCAGGTATCATACTTCCCGCGACCGCCAATGGGCAGCGGCTCATCTGGCACCGGCTCAATGCCCCAGGCGGCGCGCAGTTCAGCGCGCTTGGCTTCCAGGGCGGTTTCGGCGGCGCGGTAGGCGGCCAGGTCGGCAGGGGTGGGGAGGCGGTAGCGTTTCCCCCCACCCCTGGCCCCTCCCCCACGGCGGGGGGAGGGGTGGCCCCCGCCATGGGGAGAGGGGAGATAGACTACGGCGACCATGCGCTGGCCGCTTTTGCCTTCCTGAAAGAGCCGCCGGGTGTCATTGGCAGCGATGCTCGCGCCGCAGGCCGGGCAGGTCACCACCGCGCGGCGCACCGTGCCCTGGGCCGGGTCGTAGTCATCCAGCGGCCAGGGGGCGTAGCCCTCGTCGCCGCGGATTTGCGTGCCGCGGGCCACAATCTCGAAGTCCACCGGCTGGCCGGGGCCGCCCGTCAGCGGTTTGAGGGCGATCTGCTTCTTGCTGCCCTTCTTCGCCAGCCAGAACTGGCGCATCAGCGGGATTTCCACCCCGCAGGCCGGGTTCTGGCAGGGCAGCGTCCGCGCCCAGATGTAGCCGACGATGGTTTCCCCCTCACCCCCCGTTCCCCTCTCCCACTGGGGGATGGTTTCCCCCTCACCCCCTGCCCCCTCTCCCACCAGGGGAGAGGGGAGCGACTCCCCTCCCCCTTGATGAGGGAGGGGCTGGGGGTGGGGGTGCAAATGCAGCGCCTTGCGAATCTCCTCCAGCGCGGCGCTCAGATTCTCCTCCACCAGCGCGGCGGGCAATCGCACGAACCGCAGTCCCAGGGATTCCAGCAACTGTTGGCGCGCTTTATCGGCGGCTTGTTGCCTCTCGTGAATCGGGCCGTCCACCTCCACAACCAGGCGATGGGAGGAAGCGTAAAAATCCACCACAAAAGGCCCAATCGGCTGCTGGCGGCGGAATTTGACGCCCTCCAATTGCTTGCCGCGCAAGGCTTGCCAGAGAATCGCCTCGCTGGGGGTCGGATTTTTGCGAAAATCGCGGGCAACTTCCACCATCTTGCGCCGCAGGGCTTCCGGCACGTGCCAGCGATCTGGCCCCCTCTCCCCCCGGCCCCCTCTCCCACCAGGGGAGAGGGGGAGTCTCCCCTCCCACTCGATGGGGGAGG
>JALUWE010000303.1 GCA_027019845.1 Anaerolineales bacterium
GGGTGAGCAGCAGGCCGCGCAGGCGGTGGAGGTGTACGATCCATTTTGTTGATGTTGACATTTTGAAAGGTTATGACGGAACAGGAGTTACGCAGTTCATGCCGGCTGTTGCTTATGTCATTCTGAGCGACCGGCTGTTTCCTGTGTCATTCTGAGCGACAGCGAAGAATCTCGATGATGGTGGGGGAGATTCTTCGGGCACTTCGTGCCCTCAGAATGACGGGGGACGGGAGACCGGGAAGGGAGGACGATTGTTCGGGGCGTGGTTATTGGGGGTCGGGGCGACCGGCCGGTCGCCCCGACGGCCAGTCGCCCCGAAAGTTTCAATCCCCGCCATCACTTGCTCCGTGACCACTACCGTCTCATCATCCATACTGTAATTCGACTTCAGGTGGCGGATGTTGCCGCGCCAGCAGGATGCGGTGGGCGAGCAGGAGGAGGGCGAGCAGCAGGCCGCCGAGGGCGAGGTATCCGGCCTGGGTCTGGCGTTTTTGGCGGATGGCGGCCAGGAGGGAGGCGGCCTGATCGCGGCCCTGGGTGTCGCCCAGTTCGCTCAGGCGGGAACCAATCTCGATCAATGGTTGGGGAGGGGGGCTGCCGCTGCTTTCCAGGGCGGATTGCATTTCGGCCAGCTCGGCGCGCAGGGCGAGAATCTCTTCGGCCTGGCCGACGATGGTGTCCAGGGCTTGCAAGTTGCGGGCGTCGTCGAGGGCGGCATATTTTTCGCCAGCCTGGCGGGCAAGTTCGATGGCCGCGGGGTAGTCGCCCTCCAGGTAGGCCTGCCGGGATTGGCGGGCGAGGGCGTCGGCTTGCAGGCCCAGGTGCGCCCATTGGTTGAGGCGTTCGGCTTCCAGCAGCAGGTCGATCTGGTCGAGGTCGGCCAGCAGGGCGATGGCTTCAGCGAGGCCGTCTGCCGCGGCCTGGTATGCACCGGCTTCGATGAGCTGTTCGTAGGGGGTCAGGCTGAGGGCGTAGAGGGCGTTGGCGCGCCAGCGTCCCTGAAAGTAGAGCGGGTAGAAGGTGCGCCAGTGGTCTTCCAGCGCGCCGGCGCCCGCGGGGTAGGTCTGGTTGAGGGCCGCGCGCCAGCTTTCCGCGGTGGGGAGGGCTTGCAGGAATTGCAGAAAGTCGTCCCAGCCGTATACGTCTACCAGGTAGGCGACGATACTGGCGGCCTGCAAGGCTCTGTCCGGGGCCTGGATCACGTCTGGGGATTCCCACAACCCGCGCCAGGGTGCGGAGGGTTCCCCGGTCGGGGGGCGCGTCTGTGAGAGGCGGCGTTCGAATGTCTGGAAGGGGTCTTGGGCGTAAATGCCGGTGCCGATCAGCAGGCCGGGAGGGGCTTTTCCCTGGGTGACGTGCTGGACGAAGAGAATGGCGAGTTCGTAGCGCAGCGCGTCCAGACCTTCGGTCTGCCAGGCCTCCGGGTCGGCGTCGATGTTTCGGGCGATCAGGGCGATTTCGCGGCTGCCGACGCGGCTGTGGGTCTGGCCAAGGGGGATGGGGGGCGCGAGCGCGTTGAGGCAGTAGTAATCCTGCTCGGTGGGGTAGAGGCGCACGGAGATGGGCAGGGGCAGGGAGGTCTCGAACAAATTGGCGAAGCGGTTGAATTCCGCGTCGAGGGGTTCTCCGAGTTGGGAAGCGATCTGGGGGCCGAGGGGCAGGCCGGCGGGGTAGAGGAAGGAGAAGGCGCGCGTGCGGGTTTCCTGCCAGGAGAGGCTGGGGCAGGGTTGGGCGGCCACGCGGCCCGGTGCCAGCGTCGCGAGCAGCAAAGAGAGGGCCAGCCAAAGAGACAGACGTTTCCAGATGGGCGGCATGGTGTTATGATAGCACGGAATAGGTTCGAAAGGGGTTGTTTTTTATTACGTGACAGTACTTACGCAGTTGGGACCTCACAGGTCTACTACCACACAATGCAGGAAGATTTTACCCAAAATAGATTGCATCCGGGCATCTCCATGCGCTTGGAGACCTGTGAGGTCTGGGTGCGACTTTTCAAGTGCGTAAGTCCCATTACGTGATTGTCCCCTAACAGGTTCAGAGATTAAATTCCGTTCATTTTCGCGCCAGGCAGGTTAGAGCAACTGTGGTGGGGTTATAATGGGTGGAACACAGCGCATGGAACAAGATAACATAAAGAAACGGAGGTTTGTTGATGGTAAAAGTTGTAGCCAGACCCAATGAATCGGATGCACAATTGCTCCGCCGGTTCAAGAAGAAAGTCGCCCGCAGCGGTGTATTGGGCGTGGTACGCAAGAAACGCTGGCACGTCTCGAAGAGCGAAATCCGGCGTATCGAGAAGAAGAAGGCCATTCGACGCCACAAACGGAGACAGCGGATGCGAAGACGGTGATGGGGACGTTGGGGCGTTGGAACGTTGTTCGCGTGCTCAACTCCTTACTTCCTACTTCCTTCTCCTTACTCCCTGACTCCCACCGCACCAGAAACGAGGCCCACATGCAACTTTACAATGCAATCAGTAAATCGTTGGAACCTTTGGATGTGCGGGATCGTCCGGTCACGATTTATGTGTGCGGCATCACGCCCTATGACACCACGCATCTGGGACATGCTTTCACCTACACGGTGAACGATATTTTGATCCGGTATCTGGAATATCGCGGCCATCCGGTCGATTACGTGCAGAACGTCACGGACATTGATGACGACATTCTGAAGCGGGCGAAAGAGGTGGGCGAGGACTGGAAGGCGTTGGGCGACCGTTGGACGCGTTATTTCATCGAGGACATGATCGCCCTGAACGTGCGCCCGCCCGATCATTATCCCCGCGCCACGGAGGTGATCCCGGAGATCATCCAAACGGTGGAGAAGTTGATCGCGAGGGGTGTGGCATACGAAGAAAACGGTAGTGTGTATTATCACGTGGACGCCTGGCCGGAATTTGGCGCGCTTGCCTGTATGAGCCGCGATCAAATGTTGAGCACCGCGAACGAGCGCGGCAATAACCCCGACGACCCCAACAAACGCGATCCGCTCGATTTCGTGCTCTGGCAGGCTGCCGCGCCCGGCGAACCCACCTGGGACAGCCCGTGGGGGCCGGGGCGGCCGGGCTGGCACATCGAGTGTTCCACGATGTCATCCAAATATCTGGGCGATACCATCGACATCCACAGCGGCGGCAGCGACCTGCTCTTCCCGCACCACTGTTGCGAGATCGCCCAAATCGAGCCGCTGACCGGCAAGCCCTTTGTGCGCTTCTGGCTGCACGTTGCCATGGTGCGACACGAAGGCGAAAAGATGAGCAAGTCGTTGGGCAATCTGGTGATGGCCCGGGACTTGCTCAAATTGTATCCCCCGGACGCGTTGCGGCTGTACTTAGCCATGCACCACTACCGGATCGAGTGGGCTTGCGATCCAGGCCGTCTCCGCTGGGCAGCCCGGCTGGCGCAGCGATTTCGGGAGGCCGCCACGGCTTCCGGCGGCTCGGGACCCGCCTTCGACCCCTCGCCCTGGGAACAGGAGTTTACCGCCGCCATGGACGAAGACCTGAACACACCTGCCGCATTAGGTGTGGTTGACGAGCTGGCGGTTCAGGTGCTGCTGGCAGCCCAGCAGGGGAGGCATATCCGGGAGGCGCAAACATTGCTCCGCAAGTTGTGTAAGGTATTCGGGCTGGTGTTGGATGTTGGAGAACCGGAAGACAGGGTGGTGAAAGGATGGCGCAAACATCTGGCGAAGTTTGTGTAACTGTTCTTGCAATTCACTCGTATCTTTGGGTGTAGTGACCTTTTCCCTATGTTCGCCGTTTGAGAGTTTGGGTATTAAAGCTCAGGAGCAGGACTTACGCAGTTGATGAAATCAAGTACGGGTTTGGTGTCATTGCGAGCACCCGAAAGGGTGCGAAGCAATCCCCTACATCGTGGAGGAGATTGCTTCGGCAGGCAAAGTTTACACTGAACAAAGTGAAGTGCCCGCCTCGCAATGACACTACAGGCATGAATTGCGTAAGTCCTATCAGGAGATGCTGAAGAATACGATGAACGACAAGAAAAAACCATCCAAAAAAAAGAATCTGGCGTTGTTCTTTTTCACCTCCGTGCTGGCCACGCTGGCCGGTCTTTTCCTGCCCAAAGTAGTGCGGCGTTTGCAAAAGGTGTTGCAGCAACCCATGCTGCCTTCCAGGGCTGTTCCCCGTCGCAACGGTTACGCCCGCCTGGAGCCGCAGGCCTACGAGATTGCGGTCGAAAATTTGCTGGCCGGAATCGAGCGCAGAAAATTGATCGGCGGACAAGAACGGCTGGTTTTGTGCGCGGGTTTGCGTCATTTTCGCGAACCCTGGGCGCGCGACACCGGTTTCGCCAGCTTTGGGCTGGTCGAACTGGGCGAATTCCAGGCCGCCAAAGAAGCGCTGGAAGTCTTTCTGCTCACCCAGCGCGAAAACGGCCAGTTCCCGGTCAAAATCCACTCCACCCGTATCCTCGACCGCTACCTGTATTCCCTCTTCAAACGCGAGCAGCCCACCGACCAACCCCTGCGGCCCAAATACCTGACCGGCCATAAAACCATCTCCCTGGACGGCAACGCGCTGATCGTGATCGCCATCATGAACTACGTCCGGCGCAGCGGGGACCGGGATTTCGCCATGCAATACTGGGACGCGCTCCAACGCGCCCTCGCCTGGCTGGAAACCCACGCCAAAGAAGACCACCTGCTTCACCAGGGCGCGTTCACCGACTGGGCCGACTCCATCGCCCGCAAGGGCAAGGTGCTCTACACCAATGTGATTTACTGGAAAGCCCTGTCCGATATGGCCTGGGCCGCGCAAACCTTCGGGTATGACGAGGACCACGCCCGTCTTTCCAAAAAATCCGAGCAGGTCCAACAGGCCATCAACGACCATTTCTGGCGTCCCGATCTGGGCTACTACGTCACCAGCAAAGTTTTCCACAACCTGAGCAGCAGCGGCAACCTGCTCGCCATCGCCTGGGGCCTCACCACCCCGGAACAGGCGCACAGCATTCTGGACGCCATGCGCTACTTCGGCATGGCCGACCCGGTGCCCACCCAGCCTGTCCATCAAGCGTACCCCAAAAAATTCATCGCCATCGAGAACCGGCTGGGCGGGCTGACTCACTACCACACCCACTTCGCCTGGCTTTGGCTGGGCGCGTGGCACGTGATCGCCCTTACCCGCATGGGCCGCCTGGAAGAAGCCCGCGAGCTGCTCTATCGCATGTCACGCGTCATCGTGCGCGATGGGGAGGTACACGAAGTCTACGCGCCCAACGGCCAATACGCCTCTACTTTCTGGTACACTTCCGAGGCCCCCCTCACCTGGAGCGCGGGAATGTTCGTCTACGCCTGTCACGTATATCGCAGGCACGTCACGGGGGAAGAGAGACAACCCTGACACACCGCACGCCCCGGAACACTGGGGACACTGAGGACACCGTGAACACTGACAGTACTTACACACTTCATGCCGCTGCTGCTTATGTCATTCTGAGCGACCAGGGGGAGCGAAGAATCTCGACCGTAGTGAGGGAGATTCTTCGGTCGCTGCACTCCCTCAGAATGACATGAATGAGATGCGCCCTCTCAGAATGAGAGGGGTTGTGTGTCATGCCGACAGAGCTTACGCAGGTGCTCGTAATGACACAAAACTCGCACCTGATTTCATCAACTGCGTAAGTCCTAACACTGAACACTGAAAACTGAAAACTGATCCCCTCCAACAAACCATGCACATCGCCCACTTCACCAACTTCTACCATCCCGTCATCAATGGGGTGGTGCGTTCTGTCAGCGCGTTTCGCAAAGCATTGACCGAATTGGGACACAACGTCTTCATTTTCGCCCAGCAGTCGCCCGGGTACGAAGACACAGAGCCGTTCATCTTCCGCTACCCGGCCATCAAACTACCCCTACAGGTCAACATCCCGGCAGCCATCCCGCTCTCGCCCTTCGTGGACAAGCTGCTCCCGGCCCTCAAACTCGACGTGATCCACACCCACCATCCCGTGCTGCTCGGCCAGACCGCGGCCAATAAAGCCGATGAACTCGGCCTGCCGCTGGTCTTCACCTTCCACACCCGCTACCGCGACTACACGCACTACGTCCCCATCCCGCAGGACACGGTGCAGGAATTCGTCAAAAACGCGGTGGATAGCTGGCTGGGCGAATACATGCAAAAGTGCCATCACATCGTGGTGCCCAGCGAAAGTATGCGAGCGCTGCTGGAAAACGAATATGGCCTGCAAGATCAAGTCACCGTCATCCCCACCGGCATCGATCTGCGTCCATACCAGCAGGCCGACGGGGAGAAGTTGCGCGCCCGCCGCGGATGGAAGGACGATACAGTGCTGATCTCCGTTGGCAGGCTGGCCCCGGAGAAAAACTGGGCTACCCTGCTCAAAGCCGCCGCCCTGGCCATGAAATCCTTCCCCGCCCTGCGCGTTGTCCTGATCGGCGACGGCCCGGACCGGCACAATCTCGAAGAACTGTCTCGAGAGTTGGGGATTGCTTCGCGGGTCGAATTCGTTGGGCAGCTGCCCTTTGATGAAATTCCCATCTACCTCAAAGCCGCCGATCTCTTCGGATTTGCCTCCCTGACCGAAACCCAGGGGCTGGTCACCATGGAAGCCCTGGCCGCCGGGCTGCCGGTCGCCGCGGTGGACGCCACCGGCACCCGCGACGTGGTCGAGAATGGCATCGAGGGGTTGCTCACCGAAAATGATCCCCAGGCTCTGGCAACCGCCATCCTCACCCTGCTTGGCGATGATGCCCTCTTCCAACGCTTCCGGCAGGCCGCGTTGCAGCGTGCCCGCGCCTTCGACATCCTGCACCTGGCACAGCGCCTGCTCGAAGTCTACCTCCAGGCCAGAGAAGACCAGCGCGCCGGCCGCCGCGTGACCGTCCCGCGGCACAAAAAACTGTTCAAACTGCCCGAAGTCGGGCTGGATACCGGCCCCCTCAAACAGGTACGAGACCGCATCCGCCCCGACAAGACGAAGTTGTAGGGCGCAATACTCAAGCTCCCATCGCGCACCCGTCGGCCCGCGGGTCGCTGCCGCCCCACAGCACGCCGCTTTCCGCATCCCGCACGATCACCTGCCCGCGTCCGAAGATGGCCCGCGCGTAGCCGCTGCGCGGCGCGACCGTGTGCCCCATCCCGGCCAGCTGCGACATCACCCCCACCGGAATGCCCTCCTCCAGCGAGACGCGCCCGCCCGCGCGGCCGCCCTCGATGCAGAAACGCGGCCGGTCCAGCGCGGCCTGCGGGTCGAGGCCGTCATCGATCAGCCCCACCGCCACCTGTACATGCCCCTGCGGCTGCATGAACCCGCCCATCACCCCATAACAGGCAAACAACTCCCCGTCCCCCTCCCGCGTAATCATCCCCGGAATGATGGTGTGGTACGGGCGCTTACCCGGCGCCAGCGCGTTGGGGTGCTCGGGATCGAGGCTGAAATTGTGGCCGCGGTTTTGCAGCGTGAACCCCCACCCCTCGGGCACGATACCGGTGCCGAACCCCATGTAATTGCTGTTGATAAACGAACACGCGTTGCCCTCGCCATCCACCACGCTCAAATACACCGTGTCGGAGCTGGTTACGGGAACGCCGCGCGGCTGATCCGGGGTGGCCCGGCCGGGGTCGATCAGCTCGCGACGGGATTGCGCGTACCCCTTCGAGAGCAGCTCCGCGAGCGGGGCGGGCGAAAACGCCGGGTCCGCCACGTACCAGGCCGTGTCCGCAAAAGCCAGCCGCATGGCCTCGATCATCCGGTGCAGACGCTCCGCGGAGAGCGGCGGCATGTCTGCCAGATCGAACCCCTCCAGAATGTTCAACCCGATCAGCGCGGCCAGCCCCTGCCCGTTCGGGGGGCACTCCCAGACGCGGTAGCCGCGGTAGGTGGTCGAAATGGGCGTCTCCCAGGTGGAGGTGTGCGCGGCCAGATCATCGGCAGACATCGCCCCGCCCGCGGCCCGCAGCACCCGCACGATGGCCTCCGCGATCGGCCCCCGGTAAAAGGCCTCCGCGCCCCCTTCGGCCACGGCCCGGAAAGTGCGCGCCAGCCCCGGGTTGCGGAAGACCTCCCCCGCGCGCGGCGCGCGGCCCCCGATGGTCAGTTCCACCCCGTTCGGCGCGCGGGCAAGCTGGCGTTGCGCGCCGCGCGCCCAGAAATACGCGGTGACCGGCGCGACCGGAAAGCCCTCCTCCGCCAGACGGATGGCCGGGGCCAGCACCTCCGCCATGCGCAGGCGGCCATGCCGCGCCACCAGATCGCACCAGCCCGCGCACGCGCCCGGCACGGTCACGGTGTGCGCGTGGAACGGGTCCGCGATGCTCGCTTCGCGCTCGTCGATCAGCGATTCGCGGCGCAAACGCTCGATGGTGAGCGCGGCCGGCGCGCGGCCCGAGGCGTTCAGCGCGCTGATCTGGCCGCTCTGAGCGTCATAGTACAGCGCGAACGCGTCCCCGCCGATGCCGGTCGAGGTCGGTTCGGTGACGTTGAGCGCGGCCGCGGTGGCGATGGCCGCGTCGGCCGCGTTGCCGCCGCGGGAGAGAATTTCCAGCCCCGCGGCCACGGCCAGCGGCTGCGAGGTAGCCACCATGCCGCGGGTGCTCAGTACAGGGGAACGACGGGAGTGAAAGTGCATACCGGAATCCTTTGTTGATTGTCTATTCAGCCGTCATTCTGAACGGAGTGAAGAATCTTGAAAAACTGGAGAGCCAGACCCTTCGCTTCGCTCAGGGTTACACAAATTTTTGTACTCTCAAAGCTGGTAGTTACTGTTGATTACCAAATTCGTTAGGGCAACGCGGTCACAATCCGCTTCACCAGCCCCGGGCCGGCGTATATCAGGCCGGTGTACAGTTGGATCAGGGTTGCGCCGGCCTCCAGCCTGGCCCGGGCGTCTTCGGGTGACATGATGCCCCCCGCGGCGATGATCGGCAGTTTGCCCGCTGTGCGCCGGTGTACTTTGGCGACCATTTCGGTGCTCATGCGGCGCAGCGGCGCGCCGGACAGCCCGCCGCTCTGCCGCGCGTGCCGGGAATGCAGTCCCGCGCGGGAGGTGGTGGTGTTGGTGACGATCACGCCGTCCATCCAGGTGTGTACGATGGCCTCCAGCGCGGCGTCCAGCGCGGCGTCGTCCAGGTCGGGGGAGAGTTTGACCAGGATGGGGACGCGTTTTTCCAGCCGTTCGGCCTCGATGCGCCGCTGGTGCGCCAGTTGGGTGAGCAGGTTTTCCAGGTTTTCGCGAGTTTGCAACCGGCGCAGCCCCTCGGTGTTGGGCGAGCTGACGTTGATCACCAGGTAGTCGGCCAGCGGCGCGAAAATCTCGAAGAGCGAGAGGTAGTCGAACACGGCCTGCTCGTTGGGGGTGTGTTTGTTTTTGCCCAGGTTGACGCCAATTCTGACGGAAGACCGCCGCGCGGGCGCGCGTTTCAGTTTCTTCGCCACGTAGGCGGAACCGCGCGAGGGGAAGCCCATGCGGTTGATCAGCCCGCGGTCCTCAGGCAGGCGGAAGAGGCGCGGTTTGGGGTTGCCCGGCTGGGGGAGGGGCGTGACCGTGCCCAGTTCCAGGTGCCCGAACCCGAGGGCGGCCAGCCCCCGCCAGGCCAGCGCGTCTTTGTCGTACCCCGCGGCCAGCCCGACCGGGTTGCGAAACCGCAGCCCGAACGCGGTGACCGGTTTGGGCGCGGCCGCGTAGAGCACCTGGAGCGCCATGGTCAGGGGCGGCAACGCGCCCGCAAAGCGTAAAGCGTAAAGCGTGAAGGTGTGGGCGCGTTCGGGATCGAGGCGGAAGAGGCAGGGGCGCAGGAGTTTGTACACGGTGGGAAGTTGCGGGTTAGAAGGTTCAACCTTCGACATTCAGCAAAAAATCACGCACCCGGGCGATTTTTTCTCCATCCACGCGCCCCGCCGCTTCCCAATCGTCCAACAACTCCGGCAGGGTGAAGACCGCGTGCAGGCGGTAGCCGTGCTGGGCCATGAAGTCCACGCCGCCGGAGCGGTCGATCAGCACCACGATGTCGGAGACGTGCAGCCCGGCCGCGGTCAGTTTTTGGATGCCCTCCAGTTTGCTGCCGCCGGTGGTGATCAGGTCGTCGATCACCACGGCGCGCTCCCCGGGCCGGAATACGCCCTCGATCTGGGCTTTAGTGCCGTAGGCTTTGGCTTCCTTGCGGGGGTAAATCATGGGCCAGCCGCCGCGCAGGCTGATGGCGGTGGCGATGGGCAGCGCGGCGTAGGGCAGCGCGGCCAGATGGTCGAATTGCAGGCCGGCCAGGATGGGCAGGAAGGCTTCGGCGGCCAGCGCCAGCGCGTTGGGGTCGGCGATCAGGCGGCGCAGGTCGATGTAGATGGGGGACTGTTTGCCGGATTTGAGGGTGAATTCGCCGAATTGGACGCAGCCG
>JALUWE010000304.1 GCA_027019845.1 Anaerolineales bacterium
GATGCCGTCCCCATTGGTGGTGCCGACGCCCGTGTCCCAGGCCGCCACTTCGAAATCGGTTTGATCGATAGTGGTGATGACCTGACCCTCACTGGGATTGGTGATGTCGGCAACCACCGGCGGGATGCTGGCGCTGACTACGCACGAACCGTTGAAGGTCAACGTGATAGAAAACGGGCCGATGGTGTGCCGGGTGCGGTAGAGACGCGGGATGCCATCGAAATCCATGCGCCAATCCGCGCTGGACAAGGCGGGAAAGGTTACGTTCGAGGTGACATTGGTGGGCGAGCTGTAGCTGTTCCCATTGTAATACCGGCGCCCATCGAAACGGAACCAGTCCACACGCTGGTCCGGATCGTAGTAATCGTTCCAGGTCAAGGATGTATTGGTGAGAAAGACATCCGACGGGTTGTTGTTGGTAACTTCGAACTCGAGATCATCCCCGCTCACCACCTGAAATGCGCCGGCAGAGATCAGGTTGCAGTCCGGCGTGGCGGTGGGTGACGGCAGAGGTGTATTGGTCTCTGTGGGTGTGTTCGTGGGCGTCGGGGTATTGGTGTTCGTGGGCGTGGGAGTAGGCGGCGGGAGAGCGGTGGAAACCAGCACGTCCTTGACGATTACGCGAGCAGCCACAGAGCGGATGGTGAAAGACGGAATGGGCACCAGCGGCACCAACGGCTGATAGTCCGTGGAAACCTCCACTACGATACGGTCTCCCAGTTGAACCTGGGATTCATCTGCCGGGCAATCACTATATGGCGTCGGCGTAGGCCCGGATAACGGAATGCCCCCGTCATAGGCTATGATCACATCGGTGGGGTTGGGTTCGATTCCGGCAAATGCTCCGATGCGCCTGGCGGTCTCACGAATACCGGCGCAGTCGATGTAGCGGGGGACGCCAAGAGTCCCCTCCCCCACAGAGGAACCGAAACGAGCCGCCTCGCGGCTTGCGTTCGCAACCGAAATGTAGATGAAAAGCAACCGTCCGCTTTCGACAATCCCCCAAATCAGCAGCAACAGAATAGGCAACACCAGGGCAAACTCAACCATGCCTTGCCCTTTGGATTCCGCCGTTCGCTCTTTGGCCTTATTCAACATAATCGTTCCCTTGCCTTACATTTACTCAGCAGATCGAAACCACAGCTTCGGAAGCTTTGGGAAGCACATTGGCAAGCAAAAAACGCCTGTCATTCAAGAAATACCGGCTTCCCCTCCCGCAGACTCCCGAAAACGTATGTTGTCTATGTTATCCAGGATTTCGATACTACCAGGTAATACACATCATGCCAGTATAATTATATCATCTCCGCATAATGGGTGGTAATCCGTCATTTGTACTGGTATGCTGGTTGCTCCGTTCGGGGTGCGTTGCACTCACGGCTCAAAAATGCACCGGACGCGGCGCATGTGCGAAGGGCTATCAGCCCAATAGGATGATGTTCCCCGTTTAAGGATGATGATATAATCGTTCACCACGATTTCGGACGGGACCCAAACACCCGCTCACACCTACACAGACAGGGAACCTCATGCGCTCTTCCAAAAAACTTTCCATTATTTTACCATTGTGTGTGGTTCTACTCCCCTTGATCGTCGACTCCGCTCTGGCAGAGCCGGACGCCATCAGCATCGGCCCCTGGAAGTTCGACAACGCGGCGTTCGCCGACGCTGCCACCCAATTGGATACCGGCTCTATCGACTTGCGCGGCGAACCTACCGATCCTGCCGATCTGAACGAAGCCCTGACCGGATATTCCCCCCGAAAGATGCTCGTCAACATCGGCAACGGTAGCAATGCCAATTTGTTCCAGTTGGATTTCACCGACCTGAAAGCCGTCAACCAGACCGGCCCGGACATCGTTTTCTTCGAAGGCGTATTCGCCCCGGAAACATCCGGTGACGACCCCTTCGAGATCGCGGTGCGGCCCGAGGGGGGGAGTTTCACCGGCTTTGTTGCCTACAGCGCCAGCGAATTCATTGACACCGGTGAACCCTGCATCAGCGGCTGCACCGTTTTTGGATTGGAGATCGATCTGGACGACTTCGGGCTGCCCGCCGGAACGGTGGTGGACGCCATCCAATTCCGCGCCCTGAACGGCGTGGAAGGCTTCCCGGAGGGTGATCCGGTCATGGCAGCCGTTCTCACCGGCTACACCGCAGCCAATCTCGTATTTCTGCCTGTCATTGTCAACCCATGAGCTACAAAGTCGTCGCCACCAACCGCAAAGCCCACCACGATTACTTCATTTTGGATCGTTATGAGGCCGGGATCGCGTTAAAAGGCAGCGAGATCAAATCCATCCGCGCCGGGCAGATCAGCATCAAGGAAGCCTACGTGCGCGTTGACGGCCGCGAAGCCTGGCTGGTGGATGCCCATATCGCGCCCTACGACCCCGCCAGCCGTCTCAACCACGAACCCCGCCGGCCGCGCAAGTTGCTGCTGCACCGCCGGGAAATCCGAAAACTTTGGGAACAGGTGCGACAAAAGGGGCTTACCATCGTCCCCTTGAAGGTCTACATCAAAAACGGCCTGGCAAAGGTGGAAATCGCATTGGTCAAAGGCAAAAAAATTCACGACAAACGTGCCGTGATCGCCAAGAGAGATGCAGAGCGAGAGATCAGACGAGCGTATAAGGTTCGGTAGACCAGCAACTGAAGACCGCGGTTTAAGCCTCAACTCCCCAACTCCCCAACTCCCCAATTACCCAATTACCCAATTTCTCAATTCCCCCCTACAACGCCCAACCCAGCAAAAACCCAAGAATCGCCAAAACGATCCCGAGGTGTAACAACAGATCGCTTTCCCCCAACCAACCGGATGGAAGGAACTGCAAGATAGCGTTCACAATCACGAAAAGCAGGCCGACAAGTGGCAACAGCCCTTTTCGTTCAGCAAAAAATTCAGAGGCGGAATCCAGCAGCTTGTTCAGTCTATTCAACATAGGTTTCATCGAGAATATACGATTGGAAACGCGCCAACAGGCGTCCGGGTAAACGACCACACACCAGAATCCCGTCCCGCTCATGTTCGACGCGCTCTACCTGACCCTGATCGTGAAAAAGAGACAGCAGTCCCCCTTCACGATAGGGGAGTAAAAGGTGAACATATTCGTATGATTCATACAATTTTCGATTGACCGCTTCCAATAGAGCCGAAATTCCCTCGCCGCGCAACGCGGAAACAGCCACCGCGTCCGGGAAAACGGCCACCGCGCGGGCCGCGCTTTCGGGATCGGGGAGCAGATCGATTTTGTTCAACACGGTCAGCATGGGGATGTGGTCGGCTGCGATCTCTTCCAGAGTCTGCAACACGGCCTCAGCATGGGCATACACGTGTGGATGGGTGACGTCCAGCACGTGAAGCAGTAAGTCCGCCTCGGCGATCTCTTCTAACGTAGCCCGGAACGCGGCTACCAGTTGTGTAGGCAGCTTCTGGATGAACCCGACCGTATCCGTGAACAGACAGGTGTGCCCCCCCGGCAACTCGACCCGCCGTGTGGTGGGGTCCAGTGTAGCAAAAAGTTGATCCGCAACGTACACGTCTGCTTCCGCCAGGCGATTGAGCAGGGTGGACTTTCCGGCGTTGGTGTACCCCACCAGGGCAACCACGGGCAGCCGGGAGCGTCTGCGGCGGGAGCGATGCCGTTCGCGGTGGGCGCGCACTTTTTCCAACTCTTTCTTCAAGTGAACGATGCGCCGGGAGATCTCCCTGCGGTCGACTTCCAACTGGGTTTCACCGGGGCCGCGCAACCCCACCCCGGCCTGTCTGCCGCGCCCCCCTGCCTGCCGGGCCAGGTGGGTCCAGGCGCGTGTCAGGCGGGGCAGCCGGTATTCGTATTGCGCCAGTTCCACCTGGAGCGCGCCTTCCCGCGTGCGGGCGTGCTGCGAAAAAATATCCAGGATCAAAGCGGTACGGTCGAGAATGCGAATCTCATCGCCCAGGGTTTTTTCCAGCTCGCGCTGGTGGCGGGGGGTGAGTTCGTCGTCGAAGAGCAATACCTGGGCGTCCAGCTCGTGCACCAGATGTTTGATTTCTTCGATTTTTCCCGACCCAATGAGCGTTTTTGGGTTGGCCTTCTGAAGCCGCTGGGTGACATGGCCGACCACTTCCAGGCCAGCCGTCTCCGCCAGCAGGGCTAACTCTGCCAGCGAGTCGTCCAGAGAGAGCAGTTGCGGCTGGCTTTGGATGGCAACGCCTACCATAAAAGCCCTTTCTCGTTTGGGGGAAGTGGATGTGGCGCGCTTTTTTGCCATCACATCATCCCCTGCGTCCAATCAATGAGGCGCGACATGGCTTCCTGGATGTGTCGCAACGGCGTACAAATCGAGATACGGAAATACCCCTGGCCGTATTGGCCGTAAATCGACCCCGGGGTGGTGCTCACACCGGTGTCCCGCAGCAGCCGCTCGCAAAACTCAAGGTCATTCCAACCATCCGGGATGCGCGTCCAGACGTACAAAGCAGCCTTCGGGACGTTCGGCTCGAACCCCATCGCCCTCAGGCCTGCGATCACGGCGTCGCGGCGTTCCTGGTAGGTGGTATTTCGCTCCCGAATCCATCCTTGATCCCCCGTCAGGGCAGTCGCACCCCCAACCAGAATGGGATCGAAATGGGAGGTGTCCACCTGCGATTTATAGGTTTTGAGATAACGGACGACCTCGGCGTTGCCCACCGCCATTCCCAGACGCCAACCGGCCATGTTGTAGGCCTTCGAGAGCGAGTTGAACTCCACAGCCACCTCAATGGCACCGGGTACCTGCAAGATGCTAGGAGCCTGATAACCATCAAAACACACATCCACATAAGGCGCGTCGTGGGCGACGATCAAATCGTACCGGCGGGCAAAATCGACCGCTTGTTGAAAAAATTCCAGCGAGGCGACCGCGCCCGTGGGGTTATTAGGATAGTTAAGCCACATCAATCTGGCACGCCGCGCAACGCTTTCAGGGATAGCTGCCAGGTCGGGCAAGAAGCCATGCTTTTCGAGCAACGGCATGGCAACCACCTGCGCGCCGGCGATCTGCGCGCTGGCGGTATACGTGGAATAGCCCGGATCGGGCACCAGTACCACATCGCCCGGATCGAGAAGCACCTGGCTGAGCGTAAACAGCCCCTCTTTCGACCCCAGCAAGCCCACCACTTGCGTCTCATAGTCCAGGAGGACGCCAAACCGGTTTTGGTAATATGTGGCGCAAGCCCGCCGGTAGGCGGGGGTGCCGCCGTACACGGTGTAGCCGTGGGCGTCCGCCTGGGCGGCCCGGCGCGTCATGGCCTGGATGATAAAATCCGCCGGCGGCAAATCGGGCGAACCAATATCCAGCCGGATGACATCCACCCCTTTTTCTTTCAAACCGGCAATTCGTTGGTTGAGCTGTGCAAAAAAGTACGGCTTCAGCGAAGCAATTCGGTTGGCTGGCTGCATTATGTTTGGTGTCCGTTCGTCAGGGGGGTAAAAATTTTGGCGATCTCCTCATCCGGGGGAGACTTGCGAATGGGGAGCATGACGTGAAAGGTGGAACCTGGGCAGCGTTCTTCATCGTGGGCTTCGGACTCGACCCAAATCGTGCCGCCGTGGGCCTCGATCAGGCCTTTGGTGATCGGCAGCCCCAACCCAGGGCCGCCCCCTTTGAATTTGGTTTTACCGCTCGAGTGCAAGGACACGTTCCCGATCTGGCCGAATTTCTCGAAAATTCGGGTGTGATTCTCGGGATCGATCCCAATCCCGGTATCAGAAACCGTAATTTCGATGAATCCGGGCAGTTTACGCCCGTCTACCGTAATGCTGCCGCCGTCGGGCGTGTATTTGATGGCGTTGGTGAGCAAATTGCGCAACGCCTGGAAGATGCGCTCCGGGTCGCCAAAAGTCATTTCGTCGCTGCCGGGGAACTCTTTGATGGTCAGGGTTAATTTGCGCTGGCTGAGAATGCCGCGCATCTCTTCTTCCAAAGTGCGCAACAAACGGTTGATCCACAATGGCTGAAAGTTGAGCTTCAAAAGGTTATTATCGATCATGGAGACGTCGATCATGTCATCCACAATCTCTCGCAGCCGCCGGGTGCCGTTGTCCACTCCCTTGAGCAGCACAACCGCCTGAGACTGGTGATCGTCTTTGGGGAACAGATCGCGGAGCATGGTGGCGTAGCCCTCGATCAAAGTCAACGGGGTCTTCAGTTCGTGTGCGGCCACGGAAATGAAGTCCGATTTGCTCTTGTCCAGGCGTTCCAGCGCGGTCTGGGCAAATTCCAATTCGCGTTGCACGTGTGCCACACGCACCTGCATCTCTTGGCGGGCGACTTGTTCGTAGGCATAGGCAAAAACGGGCAGCAGGGCCCCCAGCGCCTCCAGGGCCTGGTCTGCGGCCAGCGATTCCCGCAAAATAAAATACGTGGTCTGCAAAATTTGAGAGAGAATGGGGTACAAACTGGCTTCGTGGACGCTCAGTTCGGTTTGCGTGCGTGCCTGCGCCCAATCTTTCAAGATCGGGTCCATCCACGCCGGGTCGCCCGACTCAACCGATTGCACCAGCGCATCGTAAAACTGGTTGAGCTGGGGTAAAAAGCTCTCCCGCACCCCAGCCCCGCGCGCCAGTTGGTGCGAGATGTGAGACATCCACGTCGAACGGATTTGAGCTAACAGCGCCGCGACATTCATGTAATAAGTTTACGATAGGTTTGCAAAGTTAGCAACCTAAAGGCAGGCCTTAGGGCTGGGTGAGCCAGGCCAGCACTGTGTCCCCCACGATTTTCAGGCTGCTGGCACTCACCTTGTCGGCGGTATCCGCCACTGTGTGCCAGTACGGGTAATCGAAATCGATGATAACCAACGCGGGAATTCCCGCGTTGCGAAAGGGGATGTGATCGTCCAGAATGCGGTATTTGGGAGTTGGGATGAAGGCTTCTCCGTACCCCAGCGCGGCGGCCTGCGCCCAGATGGCGGCGGAAAGGCGGGGGTCGGAGTTGAGTTCCAGGTAGATGTTCAGATCGGCATCCCCGATCATATCCACGATCACAGCCGCGTCCGGTTGCCGGGCCAATTGCTGGACGAAAAATGTGGAGCCTAAAATCCAGTCCCAGCCGGGGATATTGCCGTTGTCTTCGGCGTCGAAGAAGACCAGCCAGACCTGTCGCTCCATGTCTTCGGGCAGGATGCGGGCCAACTCCAGCAGGACAGCCGTGCCCGAGGCGCCATCGTTGGCCCCGGGCACGGGGTCCTGCCGCCGGGCCAGGTCGGGGTCCTGATCCGCGAAGAATCGGGTGTCGAAGTGCGCGCCCAGCACCACCCATTCGGCTTCCGGGTCCAGCGCGCCGCGGGTGGCGATCACGTTACGCACCGGCTGCCCGGCTTGCTCCCCCTCCTGCACTTCGGTCTGCCATCCGGCGCGCTGCAATTCGGCGACCATCCACTCGACCTGTTGGGCGTGGCCTGGGCTGCCGGGTGTGCGCGGCCCGAGCGACACCTGGTATTGTACGTCCCGATAAGCGCGCTGGCCGTCGAACTCCGTGTTTTGCGCATGTTGGGCCGGAAAAAATCGCCACACCAGCCACGCGGTGGCGAATAACAACGCAATTCCCAGGGTGGTAAGTAAAATCGGTTTACGAGACACGTCAGGCCCAGCATTACGAGAGAAAACATCTAAGCCGTCAAAAAACGCGTGTTGTTCTTGGATTTCAGGAAATCGGATTTCTTCAAGAAGGCTTGCAGGTGCATGAGGGATCGTTCGGCATAAGCTGCGGCGCGCTGGCGGCGGTTGCGCCTGACTCCGTCCGTCAGGCTGGGCAGGATACCGAAGTTGGCTTTCATGGGCTGGAAGTCGGCCGCGTCCGCGTGGGTGACGTAGTGGACGAGCGCGCCCAGCATGGTCGTGCGCGGCATTTCGAGCAAGGGTTTGCGGAACAAGAGGCGGGCCGCGTTGACACCCGCCAGCAACCCGGTGGCGATGTTGCCAGCGTAGCCCTCTACCCCGGTAATCTGCCCGGCAAAGAACAGATCGTCCCGGTTGTGAAATTGCAGGGTTGGGCGCAGCAACGCAGGAGAGTAGATGAAGGTGTTGCGGTGCATTTGGCCGTAGCGCGCAAAACGGGCTTCCGCCAGCCCGGGGATCAAACGGAAAACCCGTTTCTGTTCGTGAAATTTCAGGTTGGTCTGGAAACCGACCAGGTTGTACAACGTCCCGGCCAGGTTGTCCTGGCGCAGTTGGACGACCGCGAAGGGGCGTTGGCCGGTGCGCGGGTCGCGCAACCCGACCGGGCGCATGGGGCCATAGGCCAGCGCCAGCGGCCCGCGGCGGGCCAGTATCTCGACCGGCAGGCAGCCCTCGAAAAAGGTATGCAACCCGGCCCGCACTCCCGATTCGAGTGCCTGCTCGAATTCTTTGAGTTCGATCCGCTCCGCGGCCAGCAACTGCTCCAGGAAGAGGTGATACTCTTCTTCGGTGAACGGACAGTTGATGTAGTCGCCTTCCTGGTTTTCCCCCCTGCCGTAGCGATTGGCGCGAAAGGCGATCTCGAAATTGATCGAATCGACATACACGATGGGGGAGATGGCGTCGTAAAAGTAAAGGTGCTGCTGTCCCGAGAGTTCGGCAATCGCCTGCGAGAGCCTGGAGGAGGTGAGCGGGCCGGAGGCGATGATGGTGGGTACGTCCGGGATTTCGGGCATCTCTGCGCGGATGATTTCGATGCCGGGGTGTTCCTGAATTTTGCGGGTGACGAGTTGCGCGAACGCGTTGCGGTCTACGGCCAGCGCGGAACCGGCTGGAAGGGAGGTTCTGTCCGCGCAGTCCATCAACAGAGAATCCATGCGGCGAATTTCCTCTTTGAGCAGACCGGAAGCGCGGTCGATCAGGTTGGAGCCGAGGGAGTTGGAGCAAACCAGCTCGGCCAGGTGGTCGCTGATGTGCGCTCCGGTAGTGAGTTGTGGCCGCATCTCATAAAGATGCACATACAACCCACGGTTGGCGGCCTGCCAGGCGGCTTCACTACCCGCCAATCCTCCGCCGATGACGATTAAATCCGGTGTGTTCAAAGCTATCTTCCTGCGTGTTTTGGGCTTTACAATCACGTATTGTACCATCGAAGGTCATTTCCCCACTCACGAAATCGGTACTGTCTGGTTGGGTATTCCCCGTTGGTTCATTTTCGCGGTAGAATACAGCCAGGGTACTACTCAGATACGTCATTGCGAAGAAGTGCTCCTCCAGTGGCATTTCCCAAAAGAGTTGAGTAGTTACCAGGCAGGTACACATCCCTTTTTGACAGGAGACGATGACATGCGACTCGGACCAACTGAATTGATCATCATCCTCATCATTGTCTTGCTGCTCTTCGGAGTGGGGCGCATCTCGAAAATCGCCGGAGAGCTGGGCAGCGGCATCCGCGCCTTCCGGGCCGGCTTGAAGGGGGACGAGGAGGAAGACGGAGCGGCCAGAGCAGAATCGGAGCCGGAGGACGAATAACTTGCGGCACAATAGGGCAGACTGAGGCAGGAAAATGTGGAAAGTAAATTTTTCCTGTTCGTTTTGATTCGTTGAACATGCGTTTGAAAGGGCGTGTCGCCATCGTGACCGGGGCCGGAAGGGGGATCGGGCGGGCGATCGCGTTGGGCTTTGCCTCCGAGGGCGCGCATCTGGTGCTGGCAGCCCGCACGGTTGGCGAGCTGGAGGCCGCCGCGCAGGAAATCCGCGCCCTGGGATCACCAGCATTGGTCGTCCCCACCGACGTAACCGATGAAGAACAGGTCAAAGCGATGGTGGCCGCGGCCCTGGATGAATTTGGGGGCGTGGACATTCTGGTAAACAACGCTGGCGCGGGCAGTTTTCGCCCGGCGTGGGGCACACCGCTCAAAAGCTGGGAGGGGATGATTTCGATCAACGCCACTTCCACGTTTTTGTGTACCAAACACGTCTGGAAGCCGATGCGCAAAGCCGGAGGCGGCAGCATCATCAACGTCTCTTCGCTGTCCGGGACGCGCGTCTACCCGATGTATGCGGCCTATTCGGCCAGCAAATGGGCGCAGATCGGTTTTACCAAAGTGACCGCGGAGGAGGGCAAGCCCTTCAACATCCGCGCCAACGCGCTGGCGCCCGGCAAAGTGGACACGGCCATGCGCGCCAACATTGCCGAAGATAAAACGCGCATGTTGAAAGCCGAGGACTGCGTTGGTGCGGCCATCTTCCTGGCCTCGGACGAATCTCGATACGTGACCGGGCAGGTGATCGAGATCGAGTGGTTCGGCCCGCAGGGGGGTTGATGGGGTCAGTGGTCAGTTTTCAGTGTTCAGTAGTCTCAGTGTTCAGTGATCCCAGTGCCTTCGGTAGTCTTATTGGTCGTAGTTGTCGTATTGGTCTTACTAGTCTTATTGGTCTTATTGGTCTG
>JALUWE010000305.1 GCA_027019845.1 Anaerolineales bacterium
GAGGGGGTGTTTTGGTCTTGGGTGAGAAGAAGGGGTGGGTGGTTGGGGTTGGCATGGCTGTTTTGTTGGTGTCTTCTTCGGTATTCAGGTTGGCACACCCGCTGATAAACAACAATAGCAGTGGTACATGGACAAACAAGAGCCTCTTCGATTTCATTTTTGCACCTTGTCTCGCACTTTTTCGCCACGGATGCGCACCACTTTGGCGGGGATGCCAACCACGGTGGCGCCGTCGGGAACATCGTGAATGACGACGGCATTCGCGCCGATGACAACATCGTTTCCAATCCGGATGTCTCCCAGGACGCGCGCGCCCGCGCCGATGAAGACGTTATCGCCGATCTGCGGGAAAGCCCATTCGTTGCGCATGCCGATAGTGACGGAGGAGATGATGCTGCAATTGCGCCCAATGCGTTTGGCGAAAACGGTGGTGCCGATGGGATGGGGGATGTACAGCCCGCCGCCGATATCCGCGCCGGGTTCGATTTCCAGGCCGTATCTGCGGTAGAGCAGCCGTTGCACAAAGCCTTTCATAAAAGGGATGCGTTTTTTGCGGCACCAGGAGCCGAAGCGGAACCACAGCATGGCCCGCAGCGGCAGGTGGCGCCAGAGCAGCCGCAGCGTGGTGAGGAGAGTCACTTCCGAGGGGTCGGCGACCTGCTGGGGTACAACCCAGCGTTGGACATCTTGCTTGAAGCGTTCGAGCATTGCAGTTATCCGTCGGATGTTGGCACGGGCCGGTTTGGGGAGACCGGCTGCTGTGCAGGGGCGATGGTTTTCCCGTTGATGCCGTCTATGAAAAGGTTTTTTCCACCCAGTTCATCCGCGATTCCCTGATAGTGGTAGAGGTTGAAAAGGCTGCTACAAGCAATGCGGGATAACAGGTGTAAGCGCAGGCGGTCTCCTATTTGCATCATCCTCCGCATGATAGCGGTTGTGGCTCGTGTGAGCGAGTGGCGGTCGAGGCATAACAGGGTGAGGGCTTTGATGAAGGGGTGGCGGGTGTGGAATTCGCGCAAAATTTTGGGCAGCAGCCAGGCGTGACCTTTCTGGTAGGTGAAGATGACGTCGTTGCGGCCATAGGCATACGGAATGGCGAGCCAGGAGTCAAAACTGCGTTCTTCGTAATGGTAGCCAATCGCCTGGGGGCAAAACCAGAAGCGCAGCCCGTTCTTTTCCAGGCGATAGGCCAGCTCGACGTCTTCGGCGCGGCGAAACTCAGGGTCGAAGCCGTTGTGTTCGAGCAGGTGGCGGCGGGCCAGGGAGGTGTTGCCGGTATAGAACTGGCGCGCGGTGGGGGCCCACTTGCCGGTGATCATGGCGTGGTATTGTTCGGCCAGCCGGTCTTGTCCCCAACGGACCCAGGCGAAAGTTGGAAATCCGGGGGCGTGATCATCGGCCCGATGACGACGATTCCGTCTCCTTGCGTTTCGTGGATGCGCCAGTGCTCCTGCATCAATTCGGGGACAGGCACAACGTCGTCGTCGATAAACAGCACGATGTGGCCTTGGGCGCGGGCGATACCGGCATTGCGCGCCGCGGCCACGCCCTGGTTCTCTTGCAGCACGGGAGTCAGGCGTAAGGGGGTGTGGAGGGATTGTAGATACTCGTTGGTGCCGTCTTGCGAGCCATCGGAAACCACGACCACTTCCCACGCTGTGGATGGGAAGGTTTGTTTTTCCAGGGCGGCCAAAACGCGTTTCAGACGGTCCAGGCGGTTATATGTGGGGATTACAACGCTAATTTTTGTCATCGTTAGAGGCGCTTTATCACTCTGGCGGGCACACCGACGGCCAGGGAGCGGGGAGGAATGTCGCGGGTGACCACGCTGCCCGCGCCGATCACGCTGTCTGTGCCGATGGTGACACCGCGCAAGATGATCGCGCGCGTCCCCACCCAGACGTTGTCTCCCAAAATGATGGGGGCGGGTTCCGGGCGTTCTCGCCGCCGCTCCGGCTCCAGCCGGTGAAAGTTGTTGTCGATCATAATGACATGAGTGCCGATATTGCACTCCGCGCCGATGCGTATCAGTCCGGTGGCGCCGACCGAGCATCCGTAATTGAGAACCGTGCCCTCTCCGATCTCCAACCTGCCGCCGCGGTCCGCCACCAGTTCCAGGGTCGCCACGGTGGAGACCAGCCGCACCCGGTCTGCAATGATCATCTCTCCCCAGTTGCGAATGCGGGGTCTGCCCCACACACGCACTCTTGCGCCCACCCGGGTTGCATGGCGCAAGTACCACCACCCCCGTAGAACCGCGGTTCCTTGAGAGTAATAGTATCTCCAGTTTT
>JALUWE010000306.1 GCA_027019845.1 Anaerolineales bacterium
CCCCCCCCTCCCCCCTCCCCTCACTCCACCACCACCAGCGTCTCTCTCTGTTCCACGCTGTCGCCGGGCTGCACCTTGACCGCGGCAACCGTGCCCGCTTTGGGAGAGCGCAGCTCGTTTTGCATCTTCATAGATTCCAGGATCACCAACACGTCCCCTTTCTCCACGCTGTCGCCCGGCTGCACCGGTACGGTGACCACCAGCCCGGGCATGGGAGCTTTCAGTTGAAACGCGCCCACATCAGCCGCCTGTTTGCCGGAGGCAGCCCGCAAGCGGCGTTCGCGCTCGTCCTCTACCTTGACGTCGTACAGGTCCCCGTGCAGCAACACCTGCCAGTCCCCCTCCGCCGGGTAGATGTAGGCCTCGAACGAGCGCCCATCCACGATGAGGGAATACAGCGGCTGGCCGCTGACGGATTGAAAATCGACAGCCAGTTCCTGCCCGTTGATTTTGACACGATGACGGCCTAAAATTTCGACCTCGAACTCCTGACCGTCCACATGGGTGATGTACTTCATCGGTGCATCCTTTCCCAGCGCCCGACCCATTTCCAATTGCTGGTATCACGCACATTGCGCTGGATGATCTGGGCGGCGCGCTGCGCCTGCCGGTGTGCCACCAGAGTCGCCATGATCGCGGCGATGTCCGGGTGGGTGATCTTGCCCTCCTCCGCGGCCTCCATCGAGAAACGCTCCTCCACGAAACGGGTGTCGAACTGCCCGGCGATGAAACGGTGCTGTTCCAACAGGGTTTGGTGGAAGGGGATGTTGGTTTTCACCCCGACCAGCTTGTACTCCTCCAGCGCCCGGCGCATACGCAGGATGGCCTGCCCGCGCGTCTCCCCCCAGACGATCAGTTTGGAGATCAGCGGGTCGTAGTAGGGCGTGATCTCGAACCCCGGAAACACGCCGGTATCCACCCGCACCCCTGGGCCGGTGGGCAGGATGCTGTGGGTGATCTTGCCGGTGGAGGGGATAAAGTTGTTGTAGGGGTCTTCGGCGTTGATGCGGCATTCGATGGCCCAGCCATTGATGTGAATATCTTCCTGGCGGTAGCGCAACTGGCGGCCGCGGGCGATGCGGATTTGCTCCTTGACGATGTCCACCCCGGTAATGAATTCGGTCACCGGATGCTCGACCTGCAGGCGGGTGTTCATCTCCAGAAAATAGAAATTCTTCTCCTTGTCCACCAGGAACTCGATGGTGCCGGCGTTGACGTACTCCACGGCCTGCGCGGCCTTGACCGCCACCGCACCCATACGCTGGCGCAGCTCCTCGTCGGACTGGACGAAAGGCGAGGGAGCTTCTTCGAGCAATTTTTGGTGGCGGCGCTGAATGGAACATTCGCGCTCGCCGAGGTGGATGGTGTTACCGTGCTGGTCGGCCAGGATTTGGAATTCGATGTGCCGGGCGGTTTCGACCAGCTTTTCGAGGTACACGTTGCCGTCCCCGAAGGCAGCTTCGGCCTCGCGGCGGGCGGCCTGCAACAGGCCGGGCATCTCCTCCAGACTGCGCACCTCGCGCATTCCCTTGCCGCCCCCGCCTGCCGTGGCCTTGATCAGCAGCGGGAAGCCGATCTGCCTGGCAACGCGCAGCAGCTCCTCGTCGGAGAGCGCGCCCTCCCCCTCGGTGCCAGGCACGACCGGCACACCGGCCTCCGCCACCGTCCGCCGGGCCACCATTTTGTCCCCCATGGCCGCGATGGCCGAGGGCTTGGGGCCGATGAAAGCCAGCCCTTCATCCAGCACGGCCTGGGCGAAGTCCTCCCGCTCGGCCAGGAATCCGTAACCCGGATGCACAGCCCCGGCTCCGCTGCGCCGGGCTACCTCCAGAATTTTGTCGATGCGCAAGTACGACTCGCGCGCCGGAGCCGGCCCGATGTGGTAGGCCTCGTCTGCGTAACGCACGTGCAGGGCGTTGCGGTCCGCGTCCGAAAACACGGCCACGGTTTGCAGCCCCAGTTCCCGGCAGGCGCGCAACACCCGCACGGCAATCTCTCCACGGTTGGCAATCAATACTTTTTTGAACATGGTGGTTGGGTAGGGGGTATTGGTAATTGGGTAATTGGGTAATTGGGTATTGGTAATTGCATCCTGAGCGGAGGGCGGACGAAGTCCGCTCGTAGTCGAAGGATGGATATTGGTAATTGGGTAATTGGGTAATTGGGTGTTGTTTCCGGTCGTTTTATAGCGGGATGTTGCCGTGTTTCTTGGCCGGGTTCATGTCGCGCTTGTTGGTCAGCATTTCGAGGGCGTTGATCAGACGGGGGCGGGTGTCGCGCGG
>JALUWE010000307.1 GCA_027019845.1 Anaerolineales bacterium
GAATATCCCGCATCCACATTGGCGGCTCGATACAGGCGATCCACCGCCTCGATATACAGCTTGCGCTCCGCAAGACTCATGGCCGCCAACTTGGCGTACTTTTTATGGTCGATGGTGCCGTTTTTCTTGTAGCGGAAGGTCTGATCCTCCATCACCGCCAGGTAGAATACGACCCCCGCGCTCTCCAGACCATGTTCCATGGCCCTCCTTGCCCACCGCCGTGCCTGTGCGTGATCCACGTCGTGTCCGTGTGCCCCGAGGTTCAGGCGGGCCAGATCGAGCTCGGCCAGCGGAAACCCGGTCGACGCCGAGGCAATCAGCAAGGCTTCGGCCCGTTGCACTGACCCTTTCTGTTTGGATTTCAATGCCTGCCTCGCCTGTTGGTATAGCACGACGGATGCACCGGTAAACCGCTCGCTGGATGGGTGCTTTTTGGGTTCCGGCTCCTGGTCCTCTTCATCTTCGTCCCAGTCATCTTCCTCATCCACCACTGTCCGCAGCTTTGGTTTCCACTTGGCCGTAACTTTCCGAACCGCGGTGCCACCGTGGTTGTCCCTATACTCAATCAGTGTACCGTCGAAGCTCCTACGGCTCTGCAGTCCAAACAGCGGGTATTTGGAGAGCCTCAAGGTCGGTATCACAACGATGGAACCGCAACGCATCTTGAACTTCATCTTGCGCAGGTATTGTTGTTTGCTCATCTGGAGCCCGACGAGCACAACCATTTTGTCTTTTTTTAATCGGTATTTCAGTCTTACGCCCGTGGCGCGGCCACGATCGGGTATGGTCGCCGGTTTGACGACCTTGACCCCCGTTTCGGCTGACTGGATCTCACCATCCGCCCTTTCTACGACGGCTTTCAGCCGCCCGTTGGTGGTCCGAACCCGGGTGGAAAACATGGTCACCTGTGGGTCCCCCGAGACCTCGGCCCGCAGCGCCTCGTCCCGCCCGTCCACCAGGATGCGGATGCGATCCCCGTCGCCCAGGGGCTCCGCCAATCTCAGCATGACCGGTACCATTGCACCCGACTGCGCCTCAACGGGCGCCCGGATCGCAAGCGGCTTGTGCGCCGGAGACTTGGGTCCAAGTATCTCGTCGTCGCAGGGGAACTCCCCATCGGCGGCCGCGGCAAGGCTGCCCCCCGCAAACAATAGCAGCCATACCGCAAGGCACCGGGCGTGCGCCTTCCTCCCCCATGTGCAGCCGCAGACAAGCCCGGGCATCCACCGCCGATTGCGCGGCAACGCCTTTACCCAGAAAAACATCGAGCCGACCATCGCGATGCCCAGACGTTTCAGATGCCAGAGCATCTCAAAACGTATCACTGGCTGCATCGCATTGTGCATCGATCCCGTACGCGTGTGTGGAGGGGTGCCCGAGGCCGAGAAATGTCCGGTGGGCCATTTCTCCGACAGCCTCCTTAAGTAAGATCTGGATGGGCGTGCAAGTGTGTGTCCGTTGGAACGGCGAGTTTCCCGAATCGCCACGTCCTTGACCGGGCCGGTCCAGGGTCGGCAGTCATATTGCCAATCCTCTATCATTCCTGGATCTGCCGCTGCAGCCGTGAGCGAGAGGAGTCCATGAGTCCCGAAAAGAATCTTTGCTCAAGCGCAGCCCGTTGTCAATTCTTCACATTTCATTTCTCATTCTGTCTGAATTTCTATTTCTTCTCTAGTTGGTCGTTGCCAGGCCGGCAAGATGTCTCTTTCGATCTTTTTGGCATAAAGCGCCGGAAATACGTTCGTGGAAAGGAGGGTGTCTTCATCGTATTTGTCCAAGATCTCGACATCGAAAGTGCCGGTGGACAAGCCCAGTGCGGCCTGGTCTATCACTGGTATGACCGATCCACTTCTGACCTCATCAGAGTTTCTGCGCTTACGATTGGTCGCGTTGATTCGTCCCAGGTACATGATTTTTCCGATGGGTACGTATAAGGTCTGGAAGATGGGTACGTTGAAGTTGCCAGCAAACAACCCACCTCTTGCGGAGCCGTTCAGGGATATCAGTTTGTAGTTGCCGGTCTGCAGCTTGATAGCAATGAATTGTACTGTTCCCGAGGTATTTCTGACGGCTTTTCCAACGAGTTTGTATTGGTTCGAATCGACATCGCCCGATGGATCAGACAACAGCACGGACCCTACGGTCATTTTTGTGTTGGGATAAGAATTGTTTTTCAATGAAACCGTGAATAACAAGATGGATCCATCATTCAAATCAAGGGTACGGCCGGCCTCACCCAATGCTTTTTGTGTTGTGGTGGCACAACCGGAAATGATG
>JALUWE010000308.1 GCA_027019845.1 Anaerolineales bacterium
TCAGGCCGGCGTTGTGGACGAGGCGTTTGATGCGCCCGGAGAGCGGCCCGTTGCCGAGCATGAGCAGGCGCAGCCCGGGGTGCTGCGCCGCGGTCCGGACGAAAGCCCGGGCCAGGTCTTCTACGCCGTACAGTTCTGACCAGCCGCGGGTGGAGAGCAGCACGAAGGTGTCGGAGCCCCAGCCGCGTCGTTTCCGGATCGGGTTTTCGAGTTTCGATTTGCCGGTTGCAGGGGTAAATTTCTGGGTGTTGGCGCCCCAGGGGAAGGTGACGATCTTGCCGGGGTTCATGCCGTAGCGGATGGCCAGGTCGCGGATGGTGGCGCAGTCGCCGACGAAGGCCGCGGAACGGCGCAGGGTGTAGCGGGTAGCCCATTCCCAGCCGCGCCCCTTGTGTGCGTCGATCAGCAGGTCGTAGCCCCAGGACATGGTGACCAGGTTTTTGTAGCCAGCCAGAGCTGTAAGGAAAGCGGCGCGCTGGATAGGGCCAGCCTGAATGATGTCGGGGCGAACGCGGCGGATGAGCTGTTTGAGGGCGTACAGCAGCCGGGGGGCGTCACCCCGCGTGACCGGGGTTCGCCCGCCGGCCCAGGGGAGGTGTGTCACGCCTGGGGGCAGGGGGCGGTCTTCGTAGGGTTGCCCGCTGTTTTCCAGCCGCAGGTAGAAGATTTCGTGCCCGGTTGCGGCCATCTTCGCCAGGAAGCGGTGGTCGTGGGGGGTGTAGTCGCGGCTGAAGTGGATGATTTTCATAAGGACGTGCGGGGTGCGGGGTGCGATGTGCGGGGTTAGTCGCGTTTTTGGAGTGAACGCTTAAATGCGCTGACCATAGCTTTTACCTTGTTGGCCTGATCGTAGTGTTGTTGGAAAACTTCTTCACTGATATAGCCAGCATCAAGGGTAGCATAGAGGAGCGATTGCAGTTCGACGGTTGATCGGCGTGAATAGCCCAGGAAGCGTGCAAATTCTGCATTCGAGTCACAATCGAACCCTTCGGCGATATTGGTCATTGCAGAGACCGCCGCGCGCTGGAGTTGATCCTTAAGTCCGAAATCTTGGGCAAGTGCATCCTGGCGGGTCAATCCATAGATCATTTTTACCAGCGCGCGAGCTTCCTGCCATGCTCGGATGTCTTCAAAACGCCTGATTGCCATTCGCTATCCCTTCGCACTTCGCACGTCGTACTTCGCACATCGCACTTCGCATTTATACAATATTTTCCCACCGCAACTCCATCCCATACGGCATGTCGATGCGGGCTTTTTTGCCGAGCAGGGCGTCGAGTTCCCAGGGCTGCACCGCGCCGGGGACGTTGGGGCGCAGGGGTTCGACCATGTCGGCGGTGAGGGTTTCGCCTGCCTGGATGTCGCGGGCGGCGCGCAGGCAGCGGCGTTGCAGCAGGTAGGTTTCTTTTTCGTTGCCGGCCACGCGTTTATCGGGCGAGCCGAGGGCGCGTTCCAGGGTGCGCACCTGTTCGACCATCTCGGCCCAGCTTTCGGGGTTCATGGCGAATTTGTGGTCCGGGCCTTCGCGGTCGTTGTCGTCGGTGAAGTGGCGTTCGATGACGCGCGCGCCCAGCGCGACCGCGCCGACGATGGGGGCCGGGCTGTGGGTGTGGTCGGAGAGGCCGAGGACCGCCTCCGGGAACATGGCGGCGTAGGTTTTGAGCACGTTCAGGTTGAGGTGGTCGTAGTTTTCGTCGCTGGCGGTGTAGTTGGTGTTGCACTGCATGAGGACGATCTGGCGGTTGACCGCGCGCACCATGCGCATGGCGCGCGCCACGTCGCTGATGTCTGCCGCGCCGGTGGCGATCAGCACGGGTTTGCCGAATTGCGCCATGCGCACGAGTGCCTGGGGCCAGGACATCAGCCCGGAACCGGCCTTGTAGGCCGGGACGTAGGGGTCGAGCATGTCGATGGCTTCGTAGTCGTAGGGGCTGGAGAAGTAGTGGATGCCGACTTTGTCGCACTCTTCTTTCAGGATTGGCGTCCACTCGAAGGGGATGGAGGCCTCGGCGTAGACTTCGAAGACGCTCTTTTTCCAGCTTGCCTGGTGGGAGAGCTGGCCGCCGAGGGATTTGAAGCCGTAGTCGGAGACGATTTTAGGAGCGCGGAAGTTTTGGAATTTGGCGGCCTCCGCGCCGGCTTCTTTGGCCAGGCGGATGAGTAGTTTGGCGCGCTCCAGGTCCCCGTCGTGGTTGGCCGCGATGTCGGCGATGAAGTAGGTGGGGTGGTTGAGGGAGATGGTTCGACCGGCGATG
>JALUWE010000309.1 GCA_027019845.1 Anaerolineales bacterium
GCCCGCGGGGAGGAAATTCCCAACCGCGTCGATCTGGAGGCCGGGTATTAGGTGCGTAAGCCCCCTGTCATTCTGAGGGAGCGCAGCGACCGAAGAATCCGGGAGCGCAGCGACCGAAGAATCCGGGAGCGCAGCGACCGAAGAATCCGGGAGCGCAGCGACCGAAGAATCCGGAGCGCAGCGACCGTCGGGGCGACCGGCCGGTCGCCCCGACCACCAATAACCACGCCCCGAACAACCGTCCCCCGTCCCCGGTCATCCGTCCAACATCTCCCCCACCATCGTTGAGATTCTTCGCTCCCGTTCGGCAGTCACTTCGCCTTCGGCTCAGTGCATGGCTCAGGGCAAGCCCGTTGGTCGCTCAGAATGACGTGAGCAACAGCCGCTCGCTCAGAATGACCCGCACCCCCTGTCATTCTGAGGGAGCACAGCGACCGAAGAATCTCCCCCCGCACTAGTCCTGGTGATCCAGTTCGAGCGCGGCATAGAGGCGGTCAACCACATCGTGGCGTTTGTCTCCTGCCTGCCAGTCTTCCAGCAACTTCTGCATCTCAGCATAATGGTTGTGGCTGGCCGCAGCTTCTACCGCGCTTTGCAGGTGATGCTCCACGTCAGCGTCGTCCTCGCGCTGTGCGGCAGCAAGCGACATCCCTAAATGCACAGAGACCACGTCGAAATCCTCCTGCGCTGCGTCGCCGAGCACTTCACCCACTTCCGCTTCGACGTCGTGGGCCTTACCGGCTTGCAGATCGGCCAACAGTTTCTCAGCCAACTCTTTCACTTCGGGGCTGGCATCTTCCACCAAATGCTGTGCGTGGTGAACCGCGTCCGCCTGGCTTTCGGCTGCCAACGCGTCCAGAATCAGGCGCAGGTGGCCGTTTTCGGTCATGCTCAATTCGGGAGAGGTTTCCGCCTCGCTATGTTCCATCACCATTTCCTCGCCCAGAGAATCGATCCAGGCGACGATCTTTTCCAAGTCCTCATCGCTCAGTTCTTCGGGGGAAAACGCAGGCATGATGTCTCCTTTGGGGGTGCGCACCTGGCGGAACACCTGCTCGCGAGTATGTCCGGCTAACGCGGGGCCGATGTTGCCCTCGCCATTCTGACCGTGGCAAGCCGCGCAGCCAACCGCCCGAAAAATTTCTAACCCCTCCGCCGCCATGTCTTCGGCAGAGACCTCCTGCACGGCAGGTGTAGGAGTTTCGGGCGGTTGCGTTCCCTGGGGCGAATTCTGACAGGCGGCCAGCAACAGCGGCACTAACAACAGGAGAAACAAAACATATTTACGCATCATCGATTACCTTTCAATAACAGAACTTACGCACTTGAAAAGTCGCACCCGGACCTCACAGGTCTCAAAGCGTATGGAGACGCCCGGATGCAATCTATTCTGGGTAAAATCTTCCTGCATCGTGTGGTAGTAGACCTGTGAGGTCTTAACTGCGTAAGTACTGTCAATAAAGAATTTACGGTATCTTAACACAGAATGATAGAGATTGAAATACGCATAATTAGCGGGTTGCAGTCTGGACTGGTAAAATCAGTGTTCAGTATCCAGTGTTCAGTGTTCAGTGCACGTCGCACGTAAACAGGTAGAGAGGTAAACAGGTAGACAGGTAGACAAGGCGCGCCTGACGCCTAACGCCTGACACCTGATACCTGACACCTGATACCTGATACCTGATACCTGACACTCCCCCATCCATGCCCGAAAAACACTCCCCCCTCACAAAAGCGCTGCTCGCCATCCGCTTCATTGGCCTGCGCAATACGCTGCGGTCGCTGCGTTACACGCTGTACCGCGACTGGGCTGAGTGGCGCTACCGGACGGAACGGGCTGGCCCCGCCCGTCATCACCCACATAGCTTCGCGCCCATTCGCGTCCGTTCGGTGCAAAGAACCCCCAACGGCGCACAGTTTCGCTACGAGAACGGCCTGAGCCTGGAAGTGGTCTTCCTGGCCGCGGACGTGGTACGCACCACCTGGCAACCCGGCACGCTCCCGCTACCCTACGCCCTGGCCGAAAACGCCGCACAGGAGACCCCGCCCGCACATGCCGCAATCCAGGGAAACCCGAAACCAGACGCCCCCTCCCCTTTTCTGGCTATGCGCAGCGAAAACGGCGCGCACATCTTCTCCACCCCCGCACTCACCCTCACCGTTCACCCCGACGGCGCCATCACATACGCCGCCCCCCACGGGCCCACCCTGCACCACGCCCATCCCCCCACCCTCACCCCCAACGGCTG